>JAADHY010000541.1 GCA_013151585.1 Planctomycetota bacterium | reverse complement strand
CATCGCGGCGGCCATCGGGCTGCGCTGGTACTGGCCGGCCTTCTTCTGGCGAAAATAGGCCAGGTACTGAGCTTTGGCCTCGAAAAGCTTGTGTATCAGAAAATCTGGAAAATAGAGGAAGAAGGGACGGCGAGCCGCACGAGCTTCTCGTATGAATTGAACCGCTCGTTCCGCCAAAAAGTCGCTTAGATATTGGTCCGGGTCGTGGTCGACGGGCGGCGTGGTGTCGAAGCCGAAATGCTTTCCGTGACTTTCGATGGCCACATCGAAGCCGCGACGACCCTGATGCTGATCCCGCACGCCCAAATGCCACTTGCCAAACATGGCCGTCCGGTAGCCGGCTTGCTTCAGCGATTCAGCCAGAGTCAGCGTTTCGTTCGGCAAGCTCTTGTCACCGCGCGGCTGCAGCAGTCGGAAACGCTTCAGGTTCCCGAAGCGTCTTTTCCATTTGTCCTGATAGTGAGTGACATAGAGCACTCGGTGCCGTCCCACGTACTGGCCACTCATGAGCGACGCTCGCGACGGCGCACAATTCGACGCGTTGGCAAAGCCATTGACAAAGCGCATTCCTTGGGCCGCGAGCCGGTCGATGTTCGGCGTCTCGTAAAAGTCGCTGCCGTAGCATCCCAAGCCCGTCCAACCCAAATCGTCGGCGACGATCAGCACGATGTTCGGTCGCAATGGCCGCTCGGCGCCGAGAATGGCTCCCGATCCCACCACCGCGGCCAGTAAACTGAACACAAAAGCTTTTCCGATCCCATTCACCGGCAGGCTTGGTCTTTCCCCAATCGTTTTGATCTTGAAGTGTTGCCGCTTCACGTCTTTGTTCACCTCACTGTTGGGAATCAAAGCGTTCGATCTCATTTCGATCCGCCGTGGAGCCCGGCTCAAGGGGCGTCCGTTCCAAGGGGGGCCAGCCGAGTCGGGCGTTGAGGTAAAGGTCTGGGCCGCAGGGGGTGACCGTCCTGTCTCGGAGCTGGTCGGAGGCCGGAACATCTGCGAGGCCCTGACCGGCGATCGGGCATGGAGCTCCTGCTCCGCCGAAAAGCTTCGGTGCAATGAACACGTGGACTTCATCGATCGACCGCCGATCGAAAAACGAGCCCAAGAGACGGCCTCCTCCCTCGACAAGCACATTGGTCACTTGGCGGCGTGCCAGCTCTCGGAGAACGGGCAACGGGTCCGGGTGACCCGAGTCGATGCCGGCGGCTCGGTCCGCTGTTGCCCGCGTTTCGACAGGTAAGATGTCGACGCCGGCCGCTCGCAGACGTTCCACATTTTCTGCCGGCGCGTTTGGGCCGACGACGACCAGCACCGGCGCCTCCGAGAGGGTTTTCACGAGTTGCGACTGTAGCGGCAGACGGGCTCGAGAATCGAAAATGACCCGTATCGCGACTCGCGGTCCGGGCGGCCGAGCGGTCAGCAAAGGATCGTCCGCTTCGACCGTCCCGATACCAACGACGATGGCGTCCATTCGACCTCGCAGTTGGTGAACGATGCGGCGCGATGATTCGCTGGAGATCCAGCGGGATCGTCCTGCGCGCGTTGCGATTTTCCCGTCCCATGTCATAGCCCACTTTGCATGCACGTAAGGCAGGCCGGTTGTCGTCCGTTTCAGGAACGGTGCGTTCAGCTTGCGGACCTCGTCTTCCAAAAGGCCTACCTCCACCGTCACGCCGGCTTGGCGCAGTTGAGCCACGCCCCGGCCGTTGGCATGAGGGGACGGGTCGAGCAAGCCAACGACCACGCGCCGGATTCCGGCGCGGAGGATGGCCTCCGTGCAAGGCGGAGTCTTTCCGTGATGGCAGCAGGGTTCCAGCGTGACGAACAGCGTGGCGTCGGCGGGGATTTTGGGGCACGCCGCCAAGGCCGCGACCTCGGCGTGGGCTTGGCCAAAGGCGTGGTGATAGCCTTCTGCGACGAGCTGGAACTGCGAATCAACGATAACGGCACCGACGGCGGGATTCGGCTCGACTGATCCGATTCCCTGTCGAGCCAATTCGATGGCCCGCCGCATGACCGCTTCTTCGTTCGCGAATCGTTCAAATCGTTTCGACATCGGATCGCCGACGGTTACGCCGCACGCTTCCCCGAGGACCTTAACATCGGAGGGACCTTTTTCGCTCCTCCGGCCAGCCCGCACCAAGACAACACCGACCTGCAACCGAAGGTCAATCGCCTCGGGCTGGTCCGGCGGCGTCGTCCGAAGGCCGGGAGTTCCTGGGGCGGAGCGACGCAGCGACCGAGAGGCACGAACATCCGCCTCGGAGCGATGGCGTCAGTGACGTCAGTCCTCGCCCGGAACCCACAGTTTCTTTTCGGACGCGTCGTCCGCCTCGGCCGCTTCCGAAGGGACCCACAACCCGGACGACGTTTCATGGCCCACCTGTCCTGTGGTCTCATCCACGCTCGCGTCCCACGGCCCGTGCAGGCCAATTTGGTGAGCCATTCCTTGAACCAACGGTCGCACCTCGGGGAGCTTCGCACCTCTTTCCTGCCACATTCGGACCAAGAGCGGGCGGAGTTCGGGATCGTCAGGAGCGCCCATGCGAACTAGCACTTCTTCCAATTCCCAGACCGCGTCCTTGAGGATTCCCTCTGGTCCAGTTTCGGGCGTCTGCCGGGCTCGTTCGATCCACTCGAGGGCTTCCTCCCGTTTGTCGGCCCGGACGCACAGAGAAACCAGTTCCTTGTAAACCCTCTGGGCATCGTATTCTTCCAGAAAAACGTTGCGCTTCGTGGCTTCACGGAAGGCGCGGTAGGAGAGCCTGCTGTGATGGAGAAAGAGGGCGCGGCGCAAGACCTTGCGAAAATCGTCGTCCGAGAGGTTCTCCACCTCCAAACGCATCAGTTGAAGCGACGTGAGGTTTTGGATCGTGCGGTGTTCGTCCAGAGAAATCGGCGCTGGTGGTTGCAAGCCGAGCCGGCGGCGCATCTCCGGGACATCAAACGCCAAATAGGAGCCGATGAGCACAGAATCCAGCACGTTGACGGCGGCCGCCAGCGAGACCCGGAGGTCTTCGCGTTGCCGCGCCTGGTCGGGGGACAGGCCCTCCAGCCACGGCTGCGGAGTGGTCATCCAATCGTGTTCGATGGCCCGTTCCGTCCAGCGGCATGACAGGGTCGCTGCGACCGCGCGGGAGGTCCCCGGAGGAAGAACAGGCCTATCTTGGAGGGTGGGAAAGAGCGATATCGGCGCGAAAGGTGACGTTTCCGTATCCCGCACCTCGTCGAAGTCGAGCACGTCCGCGGCAATCTCGCGCAACTCGTCGCATACTTCGTCTGCCAGTTCGTCGCTGTCCGTGATCAAAAGCAGGCTAGACGCGGCCCCCGACTCGCTCGAAAGAACCATGGCTGTGGCCACAGTCCGAGGAAGTTTTTCCGGAGGAGTTGATTCATCGACTGACTCCGGCAGGGGCTTGTCCAGGCGCGTAAACACAGCGACCGGCTTTCCGGGATCGTCCTCGGACTCCGTGGGGAGCTTTGGCAATCCCTCGATCTCTTCGTCGTTGGATTTCATCCACAATGGGCGATCCTGCAGAGCGGAAATGAGGCGGGACGCCGAGTGGCAAGGGACAAAACGGAGACGGGACCTTCCTCGAAGATGCTCGTCCGAAGCAATGTCCAAAAGTTGGGCAAGCGTTTCCCACTCGACAGCGTCTTCGAAGTCTTCGGCATATTGGGCCGCCCGATGGAGCGCTTCACCCGCCCGCTTTGGGTTGGCGTCCCAGGCGTGGCAAATGCCGGCGTTGTACCACAGCCGCGGGTCTTCCGGCGACTGCTCAGCCAATTTCCGGAACAGGGTGGCAGCCGCGTCGAAACACCCCACCTGCGCCAGCTTCATCGCGGTCCGGAATTCTCCTTGAGCCTCGGTGTCATCGGGCGGCGGCAACAATTCCCGCGGGCCTCGCAACGGATAAGGAACCGCCGTCTCCCCTTCCAGTCGGACCAACAACAGGAAAGTTTCGCGCTGCAGTTCCTCGTCTTCCCACAGCTCCGTCGCCAAAGCAAGGTATCGCCGCGAAGCCATCGCATGAGTCAGACCCAGTTTCATGGCGATCTGAACCGCCAGAGACGCGGCGAAATCAGGCTCCTTCCTGCTAAACTTCTGGAAGGCACGTTGAATGGCACCGCGTGCCTTCCAATAGCCGTCCCGCTCAAACCTCAACTTGGCCAGCAAAATCGCGCCGGAGGGATGCGACTCGTCCACCGTTAACAATCGCTCGACATCGGCCAGCGCATCATCGAGTCGTCCGAGTTCGCCGTACAGCTCCGCTCGCTCGATCAGCGCCCACCGGTTGTCGGGCTGTCTGCGCAAGAGCTCATCCAAAGCCTGCAGGGCCAAGCGGTTCTGCCGGTTGTCCAGCAACCGCTCGATCCGTTCTATATCGCTGATCGCCCGATAACAACAGAATTTCAGTTTCCTGCCGCTCCCACAGACGCAGGGTTCGTAAACGTCGCGTGCCATATTCGTGTCCGTTCTTTTGGGTTTCCTCTATTCGTCCGAACGAATTTCTCGCCTCAAACGCCTTTTTTCCCGAAGGATCCGCCAGCACTTTCCCCGTGCGTCGGCCTGCCCGAGGGCAAAGGCCAAAGCGATATTCGGCCTCGACCGCGGGCTTGGTCGCACTAACGATAGGTGAGCAAGCGATCTGCCTCAATGGCTGGGGACGCAGCTTCTTACCCTACCTTGCGGGGCAGTTTCTCGGTGTCGCGGCGCTGAATCCGTGATCAAGGTTCGGGGAATCGCCGCAGGGCCCCGCCAGTTCGGTCAGCAAGACAGAGGAGCGTCTTTTCTGCGAGTACGGGAAGATGCGCCGACAAAAACCGACTCGGCCGCCAACCAGAATCTGCTCAGGCCTGCCCACCTCATTCCCGCGACCTGGACTCGCGGTGCTCATGGTAGCAAATCGCACCACGCATTTCATACGGTTCCGAACAAAATCCGATCGGCCACCGGCCTCAGTTGCGCCCCGAGCTACTTCCACATGGAGTGATGGCGGGCAAAGCAGGTAAGAGCAGGTTTGGGCGTTCCGTCGTCACGGATCAGCCCCGCACGCGGAAACTCGCGAGCCGTCGAATCCGAGTAGTGAGTCCAGAAAATCCCGACCACCGACTGCTTCGCGAACAACAGCGGAACAATCTGGTCGACCCACTCGGCTTGAGCCTGCTCTGTCCATCCGTTGCCCCACAGATTTGTCTCCACATCGAATTCGGCCGTGTCCTGCAGATTGTCCGACTCGTCTGTTGAACGGAGGCCGGGGAAAGACAGCGTGACGTGCAGCGGCACCTCCAGCGCGCTCCACTTATCAATCAACATGGAAAAGTCGAGCAGATCGCGGGGGGGCGTGCCGAGATTTCGATACCCGACGTTGATTTCCAGGTTGATTCCGGCCAGACCAGTTCCGAATCGCATCAACGCATCGGCGAAGTCCAGCGGCGTGAAGCGGTGGCCGCCGCGTGCCAAGTATTCGCCCCAGGGTTGGACCAGTCCGACGTACAGAACCGCCTCTTCGTCGACTTGCTGAGCCACTCGCAGAACCCGAGCCAGCAATGTGATGCAATCTTCTTCGGACAGCCCGTGGGCTCCGCCCGTGTTCACCCGACTGGCCACTTCCCAGGTGCGGACCCGGCCGATGTAACGGCTCACGGCCGTCTCCACAAAATCGCTGACGAAACTTTGAAGGTTAACGAAGTCCTCCGCCCACTCGCCTAACCAAGCCGGCAGGCCTTCCGACGAGAAATCCAGCAACGGGCCGCCGACCACCATCAGACGATTTTGCTCGCACCATTCCAACTGCGAGTCCACCAAGTGCCAGTTGTAATCGCCTTCCGTTTTTTCGACATCGCGCCACTGACAACTTGCGATGGCCGCATTGAACGCTTTGCAAAAAGAAGGTGACCAATCTGAAGGAGGCTCTTGATCTCCCAGCCCGCAGCCCAAGGAAGCGGGGAGCCGAGGCAAGCGGCTGCGACGAGCCGCCATCCGCTGCTCGCTGTACGAGACAACCAGATCTTTGGCGACATGCAGAGCCTGCTCGAGCGCCTCGTTGGCCAACCGACACGCCGCTGCCGAGTCGCTGGCTGAGACAGATTGGGTAAACAGCCGCTGGGACTTTTCCAAACCGGCACGGATGCTTTGCGGAATCGTCATCCCGGCGCGTTCCCACACGGCGATCTGGTTCCGAATCTGGCCGATTCGACCGCGTGCCAGCTCCACCGGCAGCAAGTAAGGCTGATCCCGTTCACAAAGTGTTGCTGTCGCCAGCATGGGATGTCCGAATCCGGGCACCGGCCAGGGAACATTCAGCCGAGCGCTTTCGGATACCCGACGCCGACAACACAGGACATGACCTTCCAGCTCGACGTGAGTTTCGAAAACACGGCCATCGAAGCTGCTGAGGTAGGCATCCTCGTATTCAGTCCATCCTTGCGGAAAAACGCTCGGATGGATTTCGAATCGCATCGTTCCCATGCTCGGCTCGACTTGCTGTTCGCCGCGGCTTGCTCGGCGCCGTCTCTCCATTGAAGACCACCGCATTCGCCGGCTGCACCGCCGCGCCGGCAGAACCTCGGGGGCTCAGGACGGTGACAGCGCTCACGTCACAGCCGATCAGGGTCAGGCTCCGTCACACATCGCCTTCTTTCGGCCCGTCCCGCCCCTTGGATCACCGACACGTCCCTCGACGGCCCCGGGGATGCGTTTCGTCTACAGTTGGGCGTCCCCAATCGGCCGGTGCTACTCACCTGATTCCGCTACGCACAGCGTCTGGGAAATCCGGTTGAGCCGGGACCGGCCGCATGCAGGAGGCAACACTCCTTCGCAAAA
>JAADHY010000026.1:6946-11556 GCA_013151585.1 Planctomycetota bacterium | reverse complement strand
GTCGGCGGAAATGATGAAGGCGCCGTCCAACTGGGCGATCTCTTTGATGCTTTCCTTGACACGAGGATTCCGCAGCAGGCGTTCCTTGCGACCGTAACCCTTGAAATTGTCGTGGACCGCTTCGTGCGACATCTGCAGCACCTTTCGGTGGTCGCCGACCACGAACATCGTCCCGACCGGTTTCCCTTCGCGGCCTTCCCGTCCGATCTCGACAGCCAAGTCGACCACCGTGCGCAGCGTCTCCAGCGGGACCTGAGTTTCCAGCCGTTGCAGGTCGCGAGCCGTTAAGCGAGTCAGATGCTCGCCCAAATGAATTACACTCAACGAATCCAGGATATCGCGTTCGAAGCCCGCATAAAGCACGACGACGCGGTCCCCACTTTGGAGCAGTTCGTCGGCGATCGCCTCCACCAAAGCCTGCGTCAACTGCGATTGCCGGGTTTCCGGCTCTTCCAGCAACGGAACCAGATCAATCCCGTCTTCCTTCACCGCCTCTTGGACGTCCGGGCGGCCCGAGGCGACGACCAGCCTCATCTTTCGGAACGACCGACGAATGGCCGCAAAGTCGTAGGGAGCTTCGGCGAGCAGCACGACCGCGTCCACAGCCGACGCTTTACCGATTTGACGTGCCGCCTCGAGCAGACTGGCCGACTGGGGTGACAGTTCCTTGCGTTTCATGCGCGCACGAGCCTGGGACTGACGGGAGGTTTGCGGAATCCCTAACGGGCGAGTGCCCTCAGTCTAGACATTTCGGGCGCCACGTCAACGCACGGGCGTACCGTTCCGAGGCGAGGTTGCTTTCGAGCTTTGCTTCGGATCGGCCGAAGGAGCCAGAAGGCGCTCTTCCCGCCGGCCGACCACCCGAACCGAGTCCGCGGGCCGAACGCCCCGACCACCGTCTCGTCGTGCTCGGCGCGCCGCAGCAAGACCAACCCTCGATCGATGTCGAACAACACTGTCCCCGTCGGTTTCCACTGAATTAACTGGGCGTCAATGGCCGGATCGGAAAGAGGAGTCAACAGCGCTGTCTTGTAGCTGATGCGGGCGATCGAGCCCTCCACGGCCTCCAGCCGGTATCGCCGCCGCAGGGTGACAGAACGCTTCAATTTCGTCGAAGGGTCATCCACTTGAATCTCGAAATCTTCGGTCCAGGTCTCTCCCACAGCGACCGGCTCTTTGGGCAGCACCACGAGAAAGTTCTGGCTCGGCCGAGCCGGCGGCTTCGATGGAGTCGAGAAGCTCGCTTGCTCCGCCCGATCAAGCATCTGAACTTGGATCAGCGTACCGTCCGCCGCGATCGTCGCTCGGGTTAGGGCACGACCGATCGTCTGTCGGATGGGCCGAAACTGAGCCGGACAGGAATCGGCCGGGGCCTCGCTGTCAAAAATGATCGGCTTGTCGCCGTCCGTCGCCGCTTCCATGTGGACATGCTCGATCACCGGCTCCAGGATGATCTGGCCGTCTCGGTTCACGGCGACAACGCGCATCTGCGTGCGTGTCCGAGCTTCGTTTCGCGTCACCTGTTTCGTCTCGCCGTATTGGACCTCGATTCTTGCCCGCTGCGTGACTTCGTAGCGGATAAACTCGCTCGGCCGAAATTTATACCGGAGCAAATACTTCGAGCCGGATTTCAGAGGCTTCGAATGCGCCGCCGTCGAGGATTCCGCTTCAGCGGCCGGCCGCTCGGTGACGTCTGCCCCAAAGCCGATGCCCATCGGTGCGATAAAACAGACCACCACAAGCAGCGACCAGACAGCAATTTCCGCCGGCTTGAACCCAAAACACATCGTACACATGCCGAGCATCCTCATACGGAATCCTTCCTTGACTCCGAACACCGATCCGCAACCCTTCCCGGGGCGAAGATACCATGCCGATCGGCAACGGGCGTTGCGTGGCCGTGGCAAGAGACGCCAGCTCTTCTCGAGCGTCTGGCGGCTATTCCCGCGGAAAACCGGCGCTCGGATCGCGAACCACGCGGCTGCACGACCGATGCGGGTGGCGTCGGCCACAATTATCCCACCGATGCTGGCAGCACTGGTGACGGAGGTGCTGCTTCTCAACCTGTGAGCAGTTACGCCCATTCTTCGGCGAAACGGCCTCCCAGCGACGGGACGATCAGCGTCGAGCTCGGTCATCACCATCGCTTTGGACGCGGAATCCTACCAGAAGCCGCCGTGTGTGAGGAGACGAATCTTTCAGTTCGGAAGTCAAAGCCCAGCGACCGTCGATTGACGTCGCCGCCTGCGCGGTTTGGCCTCCGTCTATGCCTCGGATGGCGGCTCGGCCGAAGCTTTCCCTCCCACGCCTTTCCCGCCAGCACAGCGGTCGCGCCGCCCGACAGCCCGACACTATTCGCGCGGATTGGTCTTTTCACGCAAATCATTTCTGGGTACAACGCCGCTCGATCGACCGTACGCCTCAGCCGGAGCAGTGTGCGCACGGACGCCCAGGAATAGCACACGAAATGAAAGGATACGAGAGCATGTTCCTCGACGTCGCGATCTTCGGCGGCGGCGCGGCCGGACTGTGGCTCCTGGACGAATTGACGCGACGGGGGCTGCGAAGCCTTCTGTTCGAGGCTCATCAGCTCGGCCAGGGGCAGACGGTCGCCTGTCAAGGCATTATCCACGGAGGGTTGAAGTACACGCTTCAAGGTCTCCTGACACCGTCGGCTCGATCTATCCGGGAGATGCCGGAACTTTGGCGAGCTTGTTTGGCCGGACGGCGGCCGCCTGACCTTTCCAAAGTCCATGTTCGCTCGGATTCCTGTTATCTCTGGCGAACCGAATCGATTCGGTCGCGGGTGGGAATGATCGGAGCTCGGTACGGCTTGCGCACGGTTCCGTCAGCGGTGGCGCGCGATGAGCGTCCCCCCGTGTTGGCTCAATGTTCCGGGACTGTGGCGCGCGTGGCCGAGCCGGTCATCGATCCTCGTAGCTTTTTGCAAACGCTGGCCGAGGATCATCGCGATCGATTGCTGCAAATACGAATGCCCGAGGGCGTCCGGTTCATTCAGGACGGCAGGACTTCCGGCGCCGGGGCACCATCGATCCGCGCGATTCGTGTACGGAACCCGCGCACCGGCGAATGGCTGGAGCTGACGGTGGGGTGGGTCGTCCTCGCGGCTGGAGCGGGCAATGCCGCGCTGCGACAGGCCGCGGGAATGACTCAGCCGGTTATGCAACGTCGTCCGTTGCACATGGTGTTGGTCCGGGGGGCGCTACCGAAGCTGAATGGGCATTGTGTGGACGGAGCGCGCACGCGGGTAACAATCACGTGGGGGCAGGATCGCTCCGGCCGCGTCGTCTGGCAACTGGGTGGACAGATCGCCGAAGACGGCGTGTCGATGGACTCCGCCGAGCTGATCTCGCACGCGTTTCGAGAACTCCGAGAGGTGCTGCCCGGGCTTGATCTCACCCAGAGCGCATGGGCCACGTATCGGGTCGATCGGGCGGAGCGGGCGATTCCTGGAAAAAAACGCCCGGCTGCTCATCAAATCCTGCAAGACGGGAACTGCTTGACAGTCTGGCCGACCAAGCTAGCGCTGGTTCCTCAGTTGGCGGCTGACGTGGTTCAACGGGTTCTCCGCTCGCCGGAAGCGAGACGCGTGGGAACGGCCAGCCTCCCGCCCGCCAGCGACTCGTCCCACTCCGATAGGGCCGCATCGCTTGACCGGCTCACCGATTGGCCGCGTCCCCAGGTGGCCCAGCCACCGTGGGAAAGCTGCCATGAGTGGTTTAATGCACGTGAAGGGCGCCCGATCCCAGTTGGACGACGGAGGGCGGCGTAGATGATTCCGACTCGACCATTGGGCCGTACCGGCCTGCAGTTAAGCGTGATCGGCTTCGGAGCGTTCAAAATCGGACGGAATCAAGGCATCAAGTATCCGCGCGGGTACGAACTGCCGGATGAGTCGTCGGTCGAACGGTTGCTCAACGCCCTTCTGGATGCCGGGATCACGTACATCGACACGGCGCCGGCCTATGGGTTAAGCGAAGAAAGGATCGGTCGAGCGATCGGCCGCCGAAGACGGGAGTTCGTGCTTTCGACCAAGGTAGGTGAGACGTTTCTCGACGGACGGTCGATTTACGATTTCTCGCGTCAGGCCGTTCAGGCCAGCGTGCATCGCAGCTTAAAGCGGCTGAAGACGGACATCTTGGACATTGTCTTCATTCACTCTAACGGCGACGACCTGGCCATCCTCCGCCAGACGGACGTGGTCCCGACGCTGCTGGGCCTGCGGGACCGGGGCGACGTCCGAGCGGTCGGCTTGTCGGGCAAGACGGTGGAAGGAGCTCGTGACGCACTGCAATGGGCCGATGCGCTCATGGTCGAATATCACCTCAATGATCGCTCGCATGAGGAGGTGATCGAAGAGGCTGCCCGCCAAGGTGTAGGCGTGGTGGTCAAAAAGGGGCTGGCATCCGGACATCTTTCGCCCGATGCCGCCATCCCGTTCGTACTCGGAAACCCCTTCGTGAGCAGCCTGGTCATCGGCGGCCTGAACATCCAACACATGCGGGCCAACTTACAACTGGCGAGCTGTGCGAACCGGCTTGCGGGCTGAAACAAGCGGAGCGCTCGCGGAAAGCTCACCGATCTTGCCG
>JAADHY010000026.1:0-6848 GCA_013151585.1 Planctomycetota bacterium | reverse complement strand
TCGCCTCGCGGCTGCAGTCCAACTCCTTGATCTTCACGTTCTTGAACCACACCTTGTGGCCGTGATCCTGAAAGCCGATATACCCTTCCCGAGCGAAGTCTTTGATCGGGATGCCGCGCCGGAAGAACTTATGCCGCGAGCCATCCGGACGTTTGCCCACTTCGGTGAACTCGTCGCAATTGATCTGGCAGATCAGCTCGCCGTTGACCTCTACGGAAATCTTGGGGCCGCAGCAAGTAATGGTGACGGAATTCCATTCACCGGTCGGCTTCAGCTTGGCTTTCTTCGTCGGCCGGGCCAGGTCGTAGATCGCCCCGAAATGGTGATAGCCCGTTCCCGCCTCGTGCAAGATTTGCACTTCGAAACCCGTCTGGACCGGATCCTTCAAATCCGCCACGCGCAGGAAAATGCCTGAGTTGCAATGTTCGGTCATCCGCACGTCGCATTTGAGAATAAAATCCCGGAACGGTTTTTCGTAGACGACCAGGTACCCGCCGGATCGGTAGGGCATGATCGCTCCGTCTTCGACCGGCGAAGCAACCGGTTTGCCGTTGCTGCACTTCCAACCGGTATAATCTCGACCGTTGAAAAGCAGTTTCCAGCCTTCCGCTTTCTCCTCGGGTGTCAGACAATTGTCGGCTGCTAGGCTCCGCCCCAATCCCACTGCCAACAGTCCCACACACGCCGCAAACAAGGCAAGGTTCCGCACGATGGTGTCCTCCGTCTGTTGTTTCTTCGCATGAACCGCGTTGGGGGCGGGCTGGTCCGCCGCGCAGTAACAGTCCAAAAACTTTATTATAGACCCAAAAGCCTCGCTTGTGCAGCGGACGGGCCGAACAGCGTTCGGACAAATGGCCTCGGGCGAGCTCAGGCTTGCTTGGCCGTCTGTTAGCCCGCCACAATACAAGTTTGGACCGAATGTCCGAACGGCCGGATCTGGAGCCTGAAGGGGCGAGGCGGGTGGCATCGATAGGACAGGCTCGTTCGCCGAAGCGTCTGCGTGAGAACCGATCATGAGTCTCATCTTAGTGATTTCCATTCTGCTGCGACTCTTTGCGCTGTCATGGCTGTGGTTTCGCTTACGGAGTCGTCGGGATTGGCGCGTCCGGATGCTGGGCTTCGTCCTGGTGCTGATGGCGATGCGTCAGATTCTGGCCCTTTATTCCGATGTGGCTGCGTCGGGTCGGTGGGCGCTGATGATCGCCGGGGAGGCGACTGAAGTTCCCGCGCTCGTGGCCAGCGTCGTGGTTTTCTTCATTGTTTTGTCGCTCGAGACGGTCATTCTGCTGGAACAACAAAGCCGCGACGCGGGGCACGACGAACGTCGCCCGCTCCACCGGCCGTGGGTTTGGGTGTCAATGGGGGTCGGTGCTTCCGCGATGCTGCTTTCGCTCGCCGTCGGCTATCTTGCCTACTCCGACAGCCGTAAGGCGATTTTGCGGGCGGTCGCTAACGAAAACCTCGCCGTCAGCATCAGTTTGGCGAAGCAGGTCGCAGCCGAGTTGGAAGGGATGAAAGGTCGTCCCGATTTCCGACAATTCGCGTTGAAACAGATCGAACTCGCGTGGAACCGTGCGGTGGTCTCGCACCCAAGCAGTTACCTATGTGTGATTGAGCCTCCGGGAGTTCTGGCATTGCATACGCAGTCAAGGGAGTTAATTGGCACGACAGTCGGCCGCACGGTTCTCCAAACGGCCGGACACCCGCCGACCACGGTCTCGGAGCTATTGAAAACGGGACAGTCTTGGAGCGGCGAAAGCAATTGCACTGACGGACAGCGGTTGCTGGTGGGTTATGCTTATTTGGCGCCCCTTGATGCTTTGATCGCCGTTCACGTCCCCGCCGACGTCGTGGAGGCTCATATTCAGCGTATGGCAGCGCCTTGGACTTACGGGATGTTGCTGGTCATCGGGTTCTTGCTGCCGCTTGCTTTTGGTTTGCTTCATTACAGCTACCACTCGGCCGAACGAGCGACACAGGGGGCGTTGAACGCGTTGCGAGAAAGCGAAGAGCGGTTCCGAACATTGGTCGAGATGTTACCGAACGGAGTCCAACGAAACGACCTTTCCGGGCGGATCACATTCTCCAACCCGGCTCACAGCAGGATGCATGGTTATGAACCGGGAGAACTTGTCGGCAAATACATTTGGGACTTCAAACCGACGGCGGAGGAGCGAGCTGCTTTGATCGAACAGTTTCAATACCTGGTGCGCGAGCAGCCCGAACCGAAACCGGTCCGCACTCGCGACCAAACCCGCGACGGCCGAATCATCTCGGTGCAAGTGGACTGGACTTACGAACGCGATTCCTCCGGCCGGTTGACGGGATTCGTTTCAGTCATCTCGGATATCACTCAGCAAGTCGAAGCGGAAGCGTCGTTGCGAGAGTTCGCTCGGCGGCTGCAGACACTTTCTCGAAAACTGCTTGCCGCTCAAGAGACCGAACGACGGCGAATCGCCACGGACCTGCACGACCAGATCGGCCAGTCGCTGACCGCTCTGAAAATGAACTTACAATCGCTTCGTCGCAGCGTCGGGAACGGGGACGAATCGCAGGCCTGGAGCGCGTGTTTGAAGACGTTGGATGATACGATTCAGGAAGTGCGGAACTTATCGCGGGCTCTTCGGCCGTCGGTGCTGGACGACCTCGGTCTGGTTCCAGCCATCCAATGGCTGCTGAAAAGCCAGATCAAGCAGGCTGGTTTGGAAACCCATCTGCAGACCAACCTGGACGACGTTCGCCTTCCGCCCCCCATCGAAACCGCCGCTTTTCGAATTGTGCAGGAAGCGCTCAACAATTGCCTGCGTCACGCCCGAGCCCGCCGTCTAGACGTTTCCGTCTGCAGCTCCGGAGAGATTCTGGAGCTTCGGATCGAGGACGATGGTGCAGGGTTTGAGGTCCAGCAAGCGCTGCAGCGGGCCAACCGAGGCGACAGTCTGGGCCTATTGGGGATGCAAGAAAGAGCCGTTTTGCTCGATGGTGACTTGCAAATCGATTCCGCTCCGGGCCGAGGAACCCGAATTTGTGCAACGATTCCCATTCGCGCGACCCCCGAAGAACAATAGACTGGAAGACGGGGCAAAATGACCAAGCTGAAAAAGTCCGGAGAATAAGAGGTCCTGACGGGTGAGGAAGTCGATTCGCATCCTATTGGCCGATGATCACACGTTGTTCCGGTCGGGACTGCGCGCTTTGCTCGAAAAAATGGGGGACGTCACCGTTGTGGCCGAGGCGGCGGACGGACGCGAGGCCCTCCAGCAGATCAAGAACGTCCAGCCGGACATCGCCATGCTGGACATTTCCATGCCTAGCTTAAACGGATTGGAAGTGGCGCGACAGGTCACCGAGGATGCCCCCCTGGTGCGTGTGCTCATCCTCTCGATGCATAGCAGCGAACAGTACGTAGTTCGCGCCCTCCAGGCCGGAGCCGCTGGTTATCTGCTAAAGGATGCGGACATCGAGGAGCTGGAACGGGCAGTTCGCTCGATCGCGCGGGGACAGACCTATTTGGATTCCCGCGTCGCCAGCGTCGTGGCAGAGTTTGTCCGCGACGCGGCCAACGAATCGGAACTGGATCGACTGACGCCCCGCCAACGCGAAATCTTGCAGCTAATCGCCGAAGGGAAGTCCACCAAGCAGATCGCTCAGCTCTTGCACGTGAGCGTCAAGACGGTCGAAACCCACCGGGCTCAATTGATGGAGCGTTTGGGCATCTACGACGTAGCCGGATTGGTGCGATTCGCCATTCGAGCCGGCCTCGTTCCCCTGGAACAGTGATCCCGGCCGAAATCGATTCCCGAAACCGCGCTCGCAACGGAGCACCGAGTGCTTTGTCACAGCGTAATGGTGGGGCGGCGAGCCGTGCGCGCTAGTGTCGGGCCGGGCGGCCTCACCCGCGGCTAGCGTCCTCGGCTCATTCGTCCAATCCCTCGCTTTCGCTGTGACAAAGCATCAGGGACAAATTGGCGGCCGCGTGCTGTCGCTATCCGCGGCACTTTCGAAAAAAAGAAGCCCCTGCGGTCTCGCAGGGGCCCACACTTCAAGCCTTGCTTGGGGGAAGCGCCAAAGTGCGCAAGAGAGGACTCGAACCTCCACGGGCCGTAAGGCCCACTAGGCCCTCAACCTAGCGCGTCTGCCAATTCCGCCACTTGCGCAACTGAGAACTTGCTGGCTCAGGGCCGTCTCGCTTCTTCCGGCACCTTCGCCTTCCGTTTTTTTCCTCTGCGCAATTAGTATACCATCCCCCGCTCTGGCTTCAAGACCTCTGTCAGACGAGCTTCACCGTGAGCGTGCGGCCGACGCGACAGCGGCGACACCCATTTCGTGCCCGATCGGGCGCAGGGAAAACTTAGGAACGAGAGCACAATCCCGAACCCCGCCAAACAACGGGTGGGATATGCTCCGTTCGATTCTTCTTGTGTTTGGCGCGGTCCGGTCGTAAAATCCGTTCCCGTTTCTGGGCAGTCCGATCGATGGGCCGCTTGAGCTACGGTCGAGACTCGAGCGGTGGCTCGGCATTCCCCAGGCTCGGAGTAAATCTTCACCGGAAGGAATCCGTGTCCTCGCAGCGGACGCGCGGGCGAATCGGTCCGCCTGCCCCGTGATTGGACCAGGCGCTTTTGCGGCGTTCCGGACGGCGGACTGGGAGCATCGATCACAATTTTTCCAATTTGGGAGCGTCTCATGGCCAAGTATCTTTTCACCAGTGAGTCGGTCAGCATGGGCCATCCGGACAAGATCTGTGACCAAATCTCCGACGGCATCCTGGACGCTCTGATCGCGCAGGACCCGAAGTCCCGGGTCGCGTGCGAAGCACTTTGCACGACGGACTTGCTCGTTTTATCGGGTGAAATCACCAGCCAAGCCCAGATCGACTACGTCAGCGTCGCTCGAGACATTATCCGCGACATCGGGTACACAGGCGATGAATACATTGGGTTCGACGCCGACACGTGTCAGATCTTTGTGGCCTTGCACCGGCAGAGCGGCGATATCGCTCAGGGCGTTGACCGCGACGGCGCCGGCGATCAAGGTCTGATGTTCGGCTACGCGTGCAATCAGACCGAGGAGCTGATGCCTTTACCGATCGCTCTGGCCCATCGGATCATCGCCCGGCTCACAGAAGTCCGGCGGAACAACGAAGTGAACTGGCTGCGACCGGACAGCAAGAGCCAGGTGACGGTCGAATACGAAGGCAGCCGGCCAATCCGCGT
Organism: Planctomycetota bacterium; assembly: GCA_013151585.1. Lineage (GTDB taxonomy): Bacteria > Planctomycetota > Planctomycetia > Planctomycetales > Planctomycetaceae > JAADHY01. The sequence goes on along the minus strand of JAADHY010000026.1, from coordinate 1,635 downwards.
GACGGCCGTCGTTGTTTCGACGCAGCATGCGGACACCGTCTCGCAGGCTGAGATCGCGGAGTTCGTCAAGACGGAAGTCGTGGCCAAAACCGTGCCCGAGCACCTCCTAACAGCCGAGACGACCTATCACATCAACCCGACGGGACGGTTTGTCATTGGCGGACCGCATGGAGATACCGGGTTGACCGGCCGCAAGATCATCGTCGATACCTACGGCGGATGGGGCCGTCACGGCGGTGGGGCTTTCAGCGGGAAGGACCCGACTAAAGTCGACCGCTCGGCCGCATACATGGCTCGGCACATTGCCAAAAACGTCGTCGCAGCCGGTCTGGCCGACGAATGTGAAGTGCAATTGGCGTATGCGATTGGTGTGGCTGAGCCGGTCAGCGTGCATATCGACACGAAAGGGACCGGTAGGATCGCGGATGAGCGGATTTCGCAGATCATTCGCGACGTGTTTCCGTTAACGCCGCGGGCGATCATTGAGGAACTGAAGCTGCGACGGCCGATTTTCCGGAAGACGGCATGGGGCGGGCATTTTGGCCGGGATGACCCCGATTTCACTTGGGAAAAAACGGACAAAGTCTCCGCCCTTCGTGAAGCGGCCGGCTAGTGCTGTGTCACAGCAGAAAGTTGGGATGACGTGCCGTTGTGGTGCGGCCGTCTCGGCCGCTTGGTGCAGGCGAGACGCCTACCCCACAAAGTTCAGCGATCCCGCTTCGTCGCTTTGACAGAACACTGGCAATCGTAGGCACCACCAGGGATCGGGCGGCGGGTCCGGATGCGAACAGAGTGCAGCTCGAGAAAACGCGTCTCCACTCGAGAGTAACAAGGCTGGCCCGCATGAGTTCGACACGGCTGGGGCAACCGAATGCCATTGCATGGCGGCTGACGCTGGCGGCCAGTCTTAGTGCGGGCTTATGGCTTGTCGCCCTGACCGTGTTTCTGCGCCGAGCTGCGGGCGGGTTCGGCGCGTCTCTGTCACTCGTTGCCGCCTGTGTGACGACGGCCGTGGCGTTGCTGGTCAGCGTCGTCGCTCTCGTTGCTCTGCCGAATTGGTCCCCGCTCGGGCGATGCCAGGTCCTCTATCACTCGCCGTTGGTCCTGGTGACTGCTCTGGGGCCCTGCTTTCTGATTGCGGCTGCCGTCATGCCGCGACATAGCGGGCTGCCGTTGGCCTTGCAGAGCGTGTTGTTGGTCGTCGGTTCAGCCGGTGTGATCGCTTTCTGGTGGAACCGTCGGGTGGCGGCCGACGCGCCGAACAGATCGGCTGGGGCCGCGACGGACGTCATGGCCCCGGTCGCGTCCGAGATGCCAGCCTTCGGCGAATGCGGAGAGGAAACAAACATCCCCGAGCCCACGTCCCTCGACAGCGACGGCGAACATCGACCGCTCCAGCAGTTGGTTCGCTATCGTTCGTCCGGCGGGACCGACACGCTGGAAGGGACTGTCTGCATTTCGTTGGCTCGCAGTCAAAAGCACGCGGTCTTTCACCTGCCATTCAGCCCGTCTTTCGAATCGATTCCAGAGGTAAAGTGGCAAATGCTGTCGGAAACCGCGGTCCGCGTCAAAGCCGGGTTGGTCGAGCCTTATGGCACGCGACTGGAATTGCGCCGGGCAGACGCCAGCCGAGCT
>JAADHY010000763.1 GCA_013151585.1 Planctomycetota bacterium | reverse complement strand
CGCGGCCGATGGTTTGCAGGCTCTGACGCAGATCGAAATGCAGCATCCCGACGTGGTCGTGACGGACCTGATCATGCCGCGCATGAACGGTCGCGAGCTGGTTCAGGCCGTGCGCCGCCGGTTCCCGGAAGTCCCGGTGATCTTGATCACGGCCAAAGGAAGCGAACAGATCGCGGTGAAGGCTTTGCAGTACGGGGCTGCCAGCTATGTCTCGAAAAAGACTTTGGCCCAAAAACTGCCCCGCACGGTGGAGAAAGTGCTGGCGGCCGTGCGGGAAGGCCGCACTCAGACCCGCCTGATGAGCTTGATGACGCGGAGCGAGAGTAAGTTCGTTCTGGAGAACGACCCGGACATGGTCGCTGCGCTCTGTTCTCACCTGAAGCAAACCATGCACTGTGTCCGGCTGGCCGATGAGTCGGATCGCATCCGGATGGGCATCGCGATTCAAGAAGCCCTGCTAAACGCGCTGTATCACGGCAACCTGGAGATCGGGCCGAACATGCACGAGATGGACTATGCCGAACTGGATCGACTAGTCCGCGAGCGGCGGGAGCAACCGCCCTATTGTCATCGGCGAATTCACGTTTTTGTGAAACTCTCGGCTGACGAAGCCACCTACGTGATTCGCGACGAAGGTCCAGGCTTTGATCCTTCTCGTTTGCCCGACCCGACCGATCCCAAACATCTTGGACAGCCGGGCGGCCGCGGCATCCTCTTGATGCGCACCTTCATGGACGAAGTGCGATACAATGAGAAAGGGAACGAGGTGACGCTGACTAAGCGACTGCGGTCCAAAGCATCGGCCGCGTAGACCCTTTCCTTTTCGGGGCGGCTTGACGCCGCCCTGCTGAGCGAATATCTGTGTCGGGGCGTTTTCCCATCCGCTCGCGGAAAGCCCGTCGGTCCCTTTCTGGCGCGGTATCGTGATTTGGAGAAGCCAGCCATGCTCGCCAAGCGGATCATTCCTTGCCTCGACGTCCACGCCGGCCGCGTGGTGAAGGGGGTGAATTTTGTCAATCTTCGGGATGCAGGGGACCCGGTAGAAGTCGCCGCCCGGTACGAGCAGGAAGGGGCGGATGAGCTGGTGTTCCTGGACATTACGGCCAGCCACGAGGGACGGGCCATCATGCTAGATGTGGTCCGTCGTACGTCAGAGGTCGTCTTCATGCCGCTGACTGTCGGCGGCGGCGTGCGGACGCTCGATGACGTCCGGGTGCTCCTAAGTGCCGGCTGCGATAAGGTTTCGATCAATTCGGCGGCCGTCCGTCACCCCGAGTTTGTCCGTGAAGCGGCCCGACGGTTCGGTAGTCAATGCATCGTGGTCAACATCGACCCGAAGCGGGTCGAGCGGAACGGCAAGGAGTTTTGGGACGTTCACATCAACGGAGGACGCATCCCGACCGGGCTGCACGCGGTCCAGTGGGCAGAGGAAGTTGAGCGTTTGGGGGCGGGGGAGATCGTTTTGACCTCCATGGATGCAGACGGGACGCAAGACGGTTATGATATAGAAATCACCCGGGCGGTGGCCGAAGCGGTGAGTATCCCGGTCGTGGCCAGCGGCGGAGCGGGATGTCCCGAGCACCTCTATGAAGCGCTGGTCGAGGGAAAAGCCAGCGCCGCGCTGGCCGCCAGCATATTCCACTACGGTACCTACTCCATCCAAGAAACAAAGCGGTATTTGGCGGAACGCGGAGTCCCGGTCCGCCTGGATCCAGCTTGTGTCGGTTGACTGGGCGCATCAAACGTGACATCGTCACAATGGATGCGACCTCCGGCGCCGCAGGAGTCTCCAGGCGGCCCCCGGCGCGGCCCCGGGCGATGTCGTTCCGCCCCGACAACTTCCGTGCGGCGTTGGTCTCCAGGACCGAAAGGCTTCGAAGAAAGACAGACAGGTGAGCATCTAAACGGTCAGGTCAACGGTCGCGGCACTCGGTTGCTCGGATCAGACGCAAGAAAGCCGAGATTGACTCGGCCGCTGCGTGGAAAGGACGGGTTTGCATACAAAAGGGGAATAGAAATATGGTTCGGATGTATGAATGGACAAAGTCCACTTACGTGCCCGGCAAAGAGCTGGAGATCGACAAAATCTTCCGAATGGCCGTCAAGTACAACGCGTCTGACTTGCACTTGCAGGTCGGACGACCGCCAATCCTGCGAATCCGCGGCCAATTGCGCGAGCTCCAGATGCCGCCCATCGGTGAAGAGCAGATGATCGAGTTGGTCTTCCCCATGATGGATCAGCGGAATCTGGATATCTTCCACCGCGACGGCGGAACCGACTTGGCCAAGCTGGTTATGTACGAGGGCGAGGAATGGCGGTTTCGGGTGAACATCATGACCCAGTTGGGCAAAGTCGGCATGGTCGCTCGAAAAGTGGAACGAACGATTCTGCCTTTCGAGAAACTGAATCTGCCCCCAATCATTGAGGACCTATGCAAATTTGACCAAGGAATGATCCTGCTGGCTGGCGTGACGGGCAGCGGCAAGACGACGACGATCGCATCGATGTTGAACTGGATCAACCAGAACATGGTCAAGCACATTCTGACCATCGAGGACCCGATCGAGTATGTCTTTCCTCAAGGGAAGTGTCTGATCAACCAGCGAGAAATCGGCCAGGATGTGGTCGACTTTCAGGTGGCGATGAAGCATGCCGTCCGAGAAGACCCAGATGTGATGCTGGTGGGCGAGATGCGCGACCGCGAGACTTTCGAAACCGCCATTCACGCCGCGGAAACGGGGCACTTGGTCTTCGGAACGATCCACGCGCCGGGGGCGCCGGGCACCATCAGCCGGATTCTGGACCTGTTCCCGCAGGAAATGCACGGAGCGCTCCGGTCGGCGATTTCCCAAAACATGAGGGCAATCATCGGCCAGAAGCTGATCAAGACGATCGTGGACGAGCCGGGCCGCGTGCCGATTGTGGAGATCATGATCTTCAACCCGCTCGTCCGAAAACTCGTATTGGAGGGAGAAGACGAGAAGCTTCCGCAAGCCATCACGATGTGTCGTCACGAAGGGATGCAGAAGTTCAACGACAGTCTGCTGTACTTTATCGAGAAGGAATGGATCAGCCGCGCGGCGGCCTTCGAAATCTCGCCGAACGTGGAAGAGCTCAAGATGCGTCTGAAAGGCATCGATGTGACGGCGGCCGGCGTGTTCTGATAGGGAGCGATCGGACGGCCTGTTGTCCCGAGACGGCGTGCGGCCGATTCACCGAGGCGCCTTGCGAGAAGGCAGCCGTTCCAAATCTCGTTTTCAGAAGTCGGCTTGCTGGCCCGGATCACTCGCAACAGAAATCAGCGGCGCCAATCACTTTCCGGGCCCCTTCACTCGGCAGCCGGGGCGGGTGGGTGGCAAATCGCGGATTCGCCGAGCGGGAGCAGAAACATCCCCATCGATCGACCAAGACCGAACAACATCGCGGACGACTCCACTGAGAGAAGGAACCAATGGCTGACATTCATCCGCTTCGGGCGTGGCGTTACGATCTGTCGCAGGTCGGAGACCTCTCGGACGTGACGGCCCCGCCTTACGACGTGATTGACCCCGACCAACAGGACGCCCTTTACAAGAAGCATCCTTGCAACGTCATCCGGCTGATCCTCAATCGCGAAGAGCCGGGCGATGAGTCTCCAGACGAACGATATCGGCGTGCAGCCCGGTTTCTTCGGCACTGGCAGTCCGAAGGAGTGCTCAAGCAGGACCGCGAGGAAGCCTTCTACGTTTACCACCAGGAATTCGAGTGGGAAGGAACTCGATTCGTGCGCCGCGGCTTTCTGGGCCGGTTGCGTCTGGAGGAGTTCGGTGAGGGTTCGGTATTTCCACACGAGCAGACTCTCTCCGGCCCGAAAGCCGATCGGCTGGCCCTGACCAAGGCTTGTCGGATGAACCTTTCTCCGATCTTTGGCCTTTATCCGGATCCGCAGCGAGCGGCGCAGGAGGCCTTAGAAGCAGCGACCCAGGGGCAGACGCCGGTGGTCGCCACCGACGACCTGGGAGTGATCCATCGCCTGTGGGCGGTGACGGACCACGCGGTCGTTTCTCGCGTGCGCGAAATCCTTCACGACCGAGCGATTTTCATCGCGGACGGCCATCACCGTTATGAAACCGCCCTGAACTATCGCAACTGGTTGAAATCACAGGGACTGTGCTCGGACGAAGCTCATCCGGCGAATTTCGTGCTGATGATGTTTGTGGGGATGAGCGATCCCGGGCTGGCCATCCTCCCCACGCATCGTTTGGTGAGCGGACTGTCGGACCTTTCGATCGATGAGTTAGCCGCGGCCTTGCAATCGCATTTCGAGTTGGAACGAGTGGGCGAAGGCGAGTCGGGCGCTCGACAAGCGTGGGACTTGATCCAGGCGGGCGGCGGCCAGCGAGTTTTCGGCTTCGGAACGGCCGCCGACGACCAGTGGCTCGTGGCGGAATTGCAAGATGAGGGCGTCATGGAGCGGCTGGCTCCTGAACAAAGCCCCGAGTGGCGGTCGCTCGGCGTCGCCGTGTTGCACAAGCTTGTCATCGAACATCTGCTGCCCGAACGATTCTCCGGCGCGGAGCCGAAATGTCGCTACGTCCATCTGCTGGAGGAAGTCGTTTCTGCGCTGAAGCAACCCACTTGCCAACTGGCTTGCCTGGTCGCACCGGCCACGATCGAGCACGTCCGGCGCATCGCAACCGGACTGGAAAAGATGCCTCCCAAAAGCACGTACTTCTACCCCAAACTGCTTTCCGGATTAGTTTTCAATCCGCTGGAATAGCGACCTCCCTCCGGCGGACTGGGCGGACTGAGACGCCGAGACTAGAGACAGAGAGGCCGGAGGCTCGGTTTCCTGGGCGAGCCCGGGCCGGCCCCGGACGACCGGGCCGGAACAGAGCGTCCCGGCTGGATATCCAGGCAAGCCGGGAAACAGGCGAGAAACGTTCCACGGAAAAACCGGGGAGCTTCTATCACGGCCGGGTGACCGCGGCCGCCGATCGCGGCGATCTTGCTCCCGCGAACGGCAACGCACGAACGAACTGTGTTCCGTCTGTTGGAGGCGACGTCCTGGGAGGTTAGTCTTGTCGACCGGCGGCTCAAGCCCTAAACTCCGCTCTTCACACAGTCCAACTTGGTGCAATACTAGTAGTTGCGGGCACGCTGGTTTGGCCCGGAGTGATTAGGCCGCGCCTTCCGAAAAACGGCGTGTCGGCCTGGACTGAGTGCCGCGAGATGGCGGTACGAGCGGCTCAGCCGCCAGTCGTTGGTTGATCCGCTCTTGCGGCCTCGAGCAGGCGGCAACGGGGAGGCCGAAGGATTCCGTGCCGGCCATGGTCAGGATGCACGACGCGGCAGGCCCTCTTCCGCAAGAAGCTCGATCGGATCAAATCGCCCAAATACGAAAAGAAACTTCGGGAGCAGTCGAAAAGCGATGAAAAAAGGCATCCATCCGGAATACGTCGAGACGGTCGTCACGTGCAGTTGCGGTAATACTTTCACGACGCGTAGCACCGTGCCGAAACTGAACGTCGAGATTTGTTCGAGCTGCCATCCTTTTTATTCAGGGCAGATGAAGTACGTCGACACGGCCGGACGCGTCGAGAAGTTCCAGAAGAAATACAACTGGGACCCGTTTAAGGAAAAGAGCGGGCAAGAGAAGAGCGAACAGGCGACGGCTGAGTCGAGCGAGAAGTAGGCCTTCCGCAGCGACTCGGGACGTTCGAAGGCGTCCGCGGACGCTCGCTCGGTCGTGGGCGGCTTTGCTTGCGCGGCGGCCGATGCGGCGGAGAAAGTCATCAGCACTGGCCCTCGTCTCGCGACAAGAAGGCTGCGACGGTTCGGCTTAAGCTCATCCATGTCCGTCCGCGACGGCAGAGCGGGACCGCGGTCGCGTCTGGTTCCGCTCGCGGCCCGCATTGTTTCACAATTGGTCCGCAATGTGGCTCCCGGGGTCGGGAGACCTGCAGGTGAACAGCCCGCGGCCTCGATCGCGGATTGAGCTTTTGGGGAGCGGTGCTCCGGCCGAGCTGGGTTACAACTCCCGTGATCTACGCACTTCGAGGTTCAACACGGGTTTGTCCCCACCCGGCGAGTCCGCAGAAGCCTCGCCTTTCCGGGGGGCGTCCGATTGCCGCTTGGGGGCGTCAGAGAATAATGTGCTCATTTTTGTAGGACGGACATTCCCGTCCGTCGCGTTCTGGACGAGCGAGAATGCCCATCCTACGTCCCGAGCCACACGACTTGTTTCTTATTTTCTGATGGTTCCTTTTGGGGCCAGAGCCCGTTCGCAAGCCATAGGGCATTCAGCCGATGTTTCCCAGTTTGCAGGCCAAATTGAAACGATTTGAGGAGCTGGAAGCCCAGCTCCAAGACCCGGCCGTTTTGGCCGACACGCAGCGGCTTCTGGCTGTCCAGCGGGAATACGGCGGCCTGGCCAAGGTGGCGAAGCTGGTCCGGGCCTACAACGAGCTGGAAGAGAACATCCAAGCCGCCCGCGAGATGCTCGAGGAAGAAACCGATCCGGAGGCTCAGGACTACGCCCGCGCCGAGCTGGCTGAGTTGATCGAACAGCAGCAGCAAATGCAGCGGCAACTGGAAGACATTGTTGCGGCCGGTGATTCGATCACACGCGGTGGGCTGATCATGGAGATTCGGGCCGGCACGGGGGGCGAGGAGGCGGCTCTTTTTGCCCGTGACCTTCTCAACATGTATTTGAAGTTCGTCGAGCGGCGCGGCTGGAAGTCGGAAATCATCGAGATGCACCCGACGGACCTGGGCGGCCTGCGGGAAGTGGTCTTCTCGATCACCGGTGAAGAGGCCTACCATCAGTTGCAGTTTGAGAGTGGCGGCCACCGGGTTCAACGAGTGCCCGAAACGGAGGCGCAGGGC
>JAADHY010000283.1 GCA_013151585.1 Planctomycetota bacterium | reverse complement strand
CTGCCGTGCCGCCACGATCAGCCCAGCCTCCGGTCAGCGGCCGGGAAACGAAGCTGGCGCGGTTGTCGCTTGCCGTCAGTCTAGACACTCCCGAAGGCATGGCGAAGCAGCAGTTCCGATACGTTGGAGCGGCCAAGCCGCCCGGCCCTAAGCTGAAAGTCCATTACCAAAACGCGACGGCGGGAAGCGTTTGCCGGTTGGCGGTGATCAGTGGCGTGATGTTGGTGTTCTGGTGGCTGCGACGTCGATCGCCGCGGATTCGCGGAGTCACAGCCGTTTTGGGCTTGATGCTGCCTGTTGCTTCGATTCCGATCGCGCCCGCCCCGTGGCCGCTGTTCTTGGAAGGTGTGCTGCTGGGGACGCTGGGCGGACTGTTCTTGTGGGGGATTCGCGTCTTTGTGGCTGCGGTGGGATCGCGTTGCTGCCGTGCAGTCGGGTGTTCGGACGGCTCTGCCGGTGCGGCGGTCAAAGTCGGTGCCGGGCTGATCGTGTTTGCCCTGCTGCTTCCGGCGCGACTCGCAGCGCAAGACGTCGGGCCGGCGCAAAGGCCCCCCGTCAATGAAAGAACGCCGGGACAGGCTCCTGCGGTCATCGTGCCTTACGATCCCGATCAAGACCCGCTGTCGGCCAAGCACATCCTGTTGCCCTACGAGCAGTTCCTGACGCTGTGGAATCGGGCGCACCCTGACAAACCGCTGGAAAAGCCGACGCCCGTCGCGGCCGTCGTTTCCGCGGCTTATTACTCAATCCATCTGACAGACGTTTCCGTCGAAGGGCGGTTCCGGACCGTGGCCGATGTCCAAGGCCGATTCGTTCTCCACAGTCTGAAGCCTCGAGCCGAAGTCGCGTTGCCGCTTGATGCGGTCCCGGTCACCGAGGCTCGGTTGGATGGCCAACCCGTGGCGATTCGCCCGAAAACGGTGGGCGGCCGGGCCTCGCTGTCGATCTTGTTGCCCGACGCAGGCTCGCACGTCGTCGACCTGCGATTTCAACTGCCCGTACGACGGGAAGGTCCGACGGGCGAACTGGCGGTTCCTCTACGACCGGTTCCGGCCGGCAAGCTGACGCTGACTTTACCGTCGGCTGGCCTGGAGGTGCGCGTCGATGGCAGCGAGCGTCGGTTCCGCCGGGCGAAGTCGACCGAGGCCGATCAGATCGAAGTGCCAATCAGCCACGGCGGGCCGTTGGTCATCGCGTGGCAACCACCGCGCGCGACAGTCGCTCGGCGGCCGTTCGTCCAACTTCAGTCGACGCTGGCTTTGATCGGAAACGACGAGGGACTGTTCCTTCGCACGGGACATCGGCTCCAGGTTCGGCAAGGCCAACTGCAGCGTTTGGAGTTTGCGTTGTCGGAAGGCCTCCGTGTTCAGCAAGTGTTTGGGCCAGACGTCTCGGGCTGGAGCGTCCGGCGCACGGGCGACGGGCGGCGCCTTGAGATCGTCTTCCGCCAACCCATCAAGAGCCGGACACAGTTGGAATGCCATCTTTTCTGCGGATCGACTCGGCTCGAAAAGCCTCAAGCGTGGCAGTGGCCGGCCTTCTGGGCGATCAATGTGACCCGCGAGACGGGAACGGTGGCTCTATTCCTCGAACCGCAATTCCGAGTCGACGCAACCCAGGCGTCGGGCCTGAGCCGAATCGATGCCAAAGATTTTCAAGCCATTCGCTGCAGCGAGGGCGCGGGCAACGCTCCCACGGCTGCGCGGGCTTCACGGGGGAAACCGCTAGCGGCGTATCGCTTCGCTCGGCAGCCCTTTGGTCTGACGCTGACGCTTTCACGCCGCCGGCCCGTTCTGACCGCAACGGCCGACCACGCCGTTCTGGTTCAGGCCAGGAAAGTGCGTATCGCCAGCCGCGTTCGATTTCAATTGGCCAACGAAGCCAGATCAAACCTGACATTGGAACTGCCCCGCGATTTCTTGGTGGTCGAAGTGAGCGGGGAAAAACTCGCCGATTGGTCCGTGCAGCCGGCTGATGAGGCCGATCGCCGCGTGTTGTCTGTCGAACTGACGGTTCCGACGACAGGCACCGTCGAGCTGCAACTGCGCGGACACCAAATCAAGACGCCGGATGCGACCTCAGTCCGTCTTGTCTTCCCGCAACCGGTCCAAGTGACTCGCGCCGTCCATCATGCGGCCGTGTGGGTGGACGCCGCTTACACAGCCGCGTTAGCCGACCGGGCGGCGTGGCGAGTGGTCGACCCGGGGACTTTGCCTTCACAACTCAGAAAACAACAAGCTCGCCCCGTGCAGTTTGCGCTGACCTCTGCGGCCGCTGCCCCAGGAGCCGTGACGCTCCTTTTGCAAGAAGCCGTGCCGCGGTTAACAGCCGCTTCAGTCTGCGTCGTCACGGTCACAGATGCGTTTGTCGATTATACGGTCGCTTTGCGTTGGAAGATCAGCCAAGCGGCTACGCGGACCTTCCGTTTCCGCGTCCCCTCATGGCTCGATGAAAAACTGGAGGTACAAGGAACTGGCATCCGACAGGTGTCGCACGAAAAGATGGATGGCCAGCAAACGGTTTGGACGATTACGTTGCACGAGCCCGCTCAGGGCGAATACTTTGCGATGGCTCAGGCCGCTCGCCCGTTGGACACCGACACCGTCACGGCCCCGGACGTTCGCTTCCCCGCAGAAGACGGAGAAGCTCCTGTAGAGGCTCAGCAACATTTCTTCGTCCTTGTCAATTTGTCGCACGCGCAGTTGGTCTGGAAGAATCCTGAACCGTACGAATCCGTTTCCGCCGAGAAGCTGCCCGTTAAACTAACGAAAGTCCAACTGGATCAAGCCGCGGCCATCGTGCGTCGCCCGCTCAGCTCCCCAGCACCGACATGGACTGTTCGGCGCTTTGTGCGCCAAGCCGTTGTGCCCGCGTCCGTTAACCTAGCCGATCTGGTGATGGTCATCGCGCCGGACGGCACGTGGCGCATGCAAGCCGCCTACACGTGCAAGAACCGCTCCCGACAGTTCTTACCGTTGATCGTGCCGGAAGGCGCCCGAATCCTCTCGGTCTTCGTCGCGGATCGTCCCGCTCGGCCGGTCCGCGCCGAAACGATCCACCCCCGTCTGGCACTGATCGCAATGCCCAAGACCAGCGACGCGGACTTAGCGTTCGAGGTGAAGGTCGTGCTGGAAGGACGACTGCCCGAGAAGGCTTTCACGGATCGAGTGCGTTTGTGGCCCCGCTCGGTGGACTTACCGGCTCCCAAGATCTTGTCACGGACAGACCACCCCGATCTGGGCATTCCGGTCGCTCGCACGGCTTGGTCCGTCTTCCTGCCCGATTCCTTCGTGGCTCGTCTAGTGGACGATCCCCGTCGTACGAACCTCACGCCCGCGGGCAAAGAAGCCCGCTCGCTTGCCCACGCCCTCGCAGCGGCCCAAGAAGCGCTGGAGATGTTCGATGTCCTGGAAGGAGCCTACTCGTACCGCTCGCAACAACAGGCCAAACTGAATATCGAAAAGCTCTATCGGCGCATTACGAAGACCCAAGCCGCGGTCCAAGGAAAGGCAGCGGCAAGCTCTGAAGCCCGCAAGCTCAACGAGCTCGCGAAACAACTCCAAGGCAAGCTGATCGCCCGAGATCAGCGTGACAAAGAAGCCGCTGCAGCCGAAACTCCGACGGCCGTCCTGAAGGAACTCGACGCCGCAGCGCAAACCATCCAGTTGCGGGAAAACGCCGACCTGTTTTTCGACCTGAACTCGGCTGTCGGGCCTTCGGCGCAAGCGGAAGCCTTCGGCAAGTTGGGGATCGATATGATGGAAACGCAGCGGGCCCTGGGACGCAAGAAGATTGCCAAGGGGCAAGTGCTCGAGCGAAAACAGAAGGCCGAAGGCAAAGGCCGAGCGGCTCGGCGGGCCCAAAGCCTCTCCCAACTGCAAGATCTCAACGTGCAGTTGGAACAGCAAAGACAACAGGCCGTGCAGCGTCGGCCGGCGCCGGCTCCAAAACCCGACCAGCAAAGGATCGCGCCGCCCCAACAACCGGTCGCGCCGCAGCAACGGCTCGCTGCGGACCGGCCCACAGCCGCCGCTCCTTCAGAGCCGACGGCCCGAAACATCGCCCTGGCTTTGGAACTGCCCCACGCCGGCCGCGAGCTGGTCTTTTCAAAGGTTGGCGGCGATCCCAAACTCGCGCTGTCGCTATTGCCGAAGCGGTCGCTGACAACGGGATGGCGGACTGCGTGGTTTCTTGCGTTTGCCGGATTGGCTGTGATGTGGTCCGGAGCGATTCTCCGGCGGGGGACCGTCACCTTTCGCGTCCGCCGGGCTGCCAGAGTTGGCCTGGTAGCGGGCCTGATCCTGGGCGTCGCTGCACCGCCTCCGATCTCACTGTTCGGCTTGGCTCTGTTCGGCGTAAGCGTTTTGATCGTGGGCTGGCATCGAGCGGACGCCGCCTGACAGCCTCATCGACTTTCTCGACGCAACAGCGTCACCAACCGCGGCACAAGCCGCTCAAAAGCACGCGCCCGATGGCTGAGCACATCTTTGACCACAGGACTCAGTTCGCCGAACGTTCGGTGGTATTCCGGGATCAAGAAACAGGGATCGTATCCAAATCCGTTCGTGCCGCGTAACTCTCGCAAAATCCGTCCGTTGCAGGTCGCCTCGACCCTGAGCCGAACCTCGCCTTCGGAGTCAGCAACTGCCACGTGGCACACGTAATGGGCGGTTCGCTTCTCGTCTGGAACATCAGCCAACTCTTGCAGCAGTTTCGCGTTGTTCGCTTCGTCCGTGGCACCGGGGCCGCTGTAACGAGCGGAATAAACGCCGGGACGGCCGCCAAGGGCGTCCACCACCAACCCACTGTCTTCGCCAATGGTCCACATTCGCAGGTGCCGAGCCACCTGACAGGCCTTCTTGGCGGCGTTTTCCGCGAAAGTGGCACCGTCTTCCACAACCTCCGGCACGCCAGGGAACTCGGCTAAACTGCGAACGGAAACCCCATGAGGAGCCAGCAGGCGCGCAACTTCTTCGCTCTTTTTCCGATTGCGACTGGCCAAGACAATCTGCGTTTCCGCCATCAGCAGGCCTCCGGTGCTGCGCAAAGAAAAGCTCGCATCGTGAAAGGACTTACGTCACGATGCGAGCTAACGTCAGCGAGGCCGACGGGACTTGAACCCGCAACCCCCGGATCGACAGTCCGGTACTCTAACCAATTGAGCTACGGCCCCGTAAGGTTTCCCCCGAGTTCTGACTCGGCCACTCGAGGCATTTCGATTTTATCGTTTCCACACTTTGCGTCAATAGTCTCGGCAAGAAGTCGGGCCGGACTTTAACGACCTCGTTTTTTGTCTCGGCCTCGATGACGGCTCATCCGCGGCTTAGCACATCTGCGGGCCAACCGTGGCAAGTCGCCCGACGCAGGCGAGGCGCCGCGTGACAACCCGCGGCACCTGAGACGGGCGGCTGCGTGGCGGGGACGGGCAACGGCCGTCCGGTCTCCGCGGAGCCAAGTCGCAGTCGGATCGGCGGGGGGACCAGCGTGAGGAGGTTGCGTCTCCGCGCGAGCCTTGCGACGGGGCCGTCGTGTTCTCCGTGATCGGAGGCCTGCACAACCGCCCGCGTTCGGATTTCTGCAGAGATTCCTGCTGGGGGCCCTTGATTGACTGACAGGCTGTTTCTAGAATGACCTCGAGCGTTGAAGGCCCGCTGGGCTTTGGCTTGGGGGGCCGCGGAGATTTTCTCCAAAATTTCGGCGCTCAAGCATTGACACCTCAGCGGTCGATGCTAATATCTGTAATTGCCTGCGGGAGCCGTGACTTCATTGAAGCGCGGCTTCGCTTGTTCTTTGACAAGTTGGTTGGTGGCCCCGACTGAGTCAGCCTGGACTGTGCGATACAGATCGGTGCGGTTAGACCAGCCGCACCGCCCAGTGACGACCTTTCGTCTGCTGATCAGCCCGGTGCTGCGAAAGCAGCGCTGGGATAAGCAGTCATTTGAAGGGTTTGATCCTGGCTCAGAGTGAACGTTGGCGGCGTGGATTAGGCATGCAAGTCGAGCGGCAGCAGGCCCTTCGGGGTGCTGGCGAGCGGCAAACGGCGTAGTAAGGCGTAGGTGACGTACCCCCAGGACGGGGATAGCCGTGGGAAACTGCGGGTAATACCCGATAATGTCTCCGGGGATGGTGCCCCGGAGACCAAATGGTGTGATTCCGCCTGGGGAGCGGCTTACGTGGTATTAGCTTGTTGGTGGGGTAACGGCCCACCAAGGCGACGATGCCTAGGGGGTGTGAGAGCATGGCCCCCACGACCGGGACTGAGACACTGCCCGGACACCTACGGGTGGCTGCAGTCGAGAATCTTCGGCAATGCGCGCAAGCGCGACCGAGCGACGCCGCGTGCGGGATGAAGGCCTTCGGGTTGTAAACCGCTGTCAGAGGGGATGAAATCCAGGAGGGCTATCCCTCTTGGTTGACAGAGCCTCAGAGGAAGCCCGGGCTAAGTACGTGCCAGCAGCCGCGGTAATACGTACTGGGCGAACGTTACTCGGAATCACTGGGCTTAAAGGGTGCGTAGGCGGCTTGCCAAGTCGGGTGTGAAAGCCCTCGGCTCAACCGAGGAATTGCGCCCGAAACTGGCAGGCTTGAGTGCCATAGGGGTGTGCGGAACTTCCGGTGGAGCGGTGAAATGTGTTGATATCGGAAGGAACGCCGGTGGCGAAAGCGGCACACTGGGTGGCAACTGACGCTGAGGCACGAAAGCCAGGGGAGCGAACGGGATTAGATACCCCGGTAGTCCTGGCCCTAAACGATGAGCACTAGACGGGAGGAGTTTCGACTTCTCCGGTCGTAGCGAAAGCGTTAAGTGCTCCGCCTGGGGAGAAGGCTGAAACTCAAAGGAATTGACGGGGGCTCACACAAGCGGTGGAGCATGTGGCTTAATTCGAGGCAACGCGAAGAACCTTATCCTGGGCTTGACATGCACGGATGGCGCTCCCGAAAGGGATGCGTCTGCCTTCGGGTGAAACGTGCACAGGTGCTGCATGGCTGTCGTCAGCTCGTGCCGTGAGGTGTTGCGTTAAGTCGTTGAACGAGCGAAACCCCTGTCCTTAGTTGCCAGCGGACCCTTCGGGGTGCCGGGGACTCTAAGGAGACTGCAGGTGTCAAACCGGAGGAAGGT
>JAADHY010000030.1 GCA_013151585.1 Planctomycetota bacterium | reverse complement strand
GGGCTGTCCGGGGAGTCGTACTGAGGATACTTCCGCTCCAGCTCCGCCAGCCGCTCCATCAGCCGGTCGTATTCCCGATCGCTGATTTCCGGCCGAGCTTCGACGTAATACAGCCGGTTGTGACGTTCGATCTCAGCCCGTAACCGCTCGATCTCTTTGCGAACTGCTTCGGTCATGGCCGTTCTCCTTCCCCGACGTTTCGCCGACTCCTGGCGGCAAGTCCTATGAAGATCGCTTTATCCACCCGCCCCGATTATCTCGAAAGGGCAAACAAAATCGTAGCGTGACCATCCGGTCGTCTGCTGACGATTCTTTGACAAACCCTGACTCGAGTCGATTGGTTCGCGACGAGCGGGACGACCGGGTAAAATGCGGCGATCAAGGTCCGGACGACTCCAGCTCGCTGTCGTACGCCCGGAGTCGCCGGACGAGTGCTTTGTCACCGCGTGATTCCGGGATGATCCATTAGCGCTCGGGGCGGTTCACCCACAACTAGCGCCGTCGGCTCACCCACCGAATTCTTTCTCTTGGCTGTGACAAAGCACGAGGAAACCACTCAAGACAAACGAGGAATAGCGAACATGACGGGAGTGGACTGGTTGGTTGTCGCGGCGTACTTCGTCCTTTTGTTATCCGTCGCGTGGTGGGTGATCCTGAAAGGGAAGGACACAGCCGACGACTATTTCCTCGCGGGACGAAATCTTGGCTGGTGGATTGTCGGAGCTTCGATCTTCTCGTCAAACATTGGATCAGAACATCTCGTCGGGCTGGCCGGGTCGGGCTGCACGGACGGCGTCGCCATGGCCCACTACGAGCTGCACGCGTGGTGCCTGCTCGTCTTGGCGTGGGTGATGGTGCCGTTCTATATGCGGTCGAAAGTCTTCACCATGCCGGAGTTTCTGGAACGGCGGTTCTCGGCCACCGCCCGTTGGGTCCTGTCGATCATTTCGCTGGTCGCGTACGTGTTGACGAAGATCGCCGTGGGCATCTTCGCGGGTGGAATCGTCTTCGCCACGCTTTTGCCGGAGCTGCAGGTGAACGTCGGCGGCCTGGTGTTGGACAGTTTCTGGATCGGTTCGGTCGCGGTCATTGTGCTGACGGGTGTGTATACGGTGCTTGGGGGCTTGCGGGCGGTGGCTTACACTGAGGCCTTGCAGACGATGATCCTGATCGTCGGCTCGATTCTGGTGACGATCTTCGGCCTGATGGCGCTCGGCGGCTGGGACCAACTGCGACAGATCTGCGGCTCGGAGATGTTCAACCTGTGGAAGCCGCTCGTGCCCGCCGGCATGGAAGGCACTTGGGCTCCGGTCAAAGAGTCCGGCCGGATCGCGTGGTACTTCAACCAAAACTACCCTTGGCTGGGAATGCTCTTTTGCGCCCCGATCATCGGACTGTGGTATTGGTGTACCGATCAGTACATCGTGCAGCGAGCGCTCGGAGCGCCCGACGAACGGCAAGCCCGTCGTGGCAGCATCTTCGCTTCCTTCCTGAAGCTGCTGCCGGTGTTTATTTTCATCATTCCCGGCATGATTTGCTTCGCCCTGGCCAAATCGCAGCAGATGCCCGAGTTGGCTGGGCTTCTGGACGCCAGCGGCCGTCCCATCGCTGACGAGTGCCAGGCGGCGTTTCCTCTGATGGTCAAGTATGCCTTGCCAGCGGGCGTGCGCGGGATCGTCGTGGCCGGGCTGTTGTCAGCATTGATGAGCTCACTGGCCGGCGTCTTCAATGCTTCGTCCACATTGTTCACGATGGACTTGTATCAAAAGTTCAAGCCCGAGGCTTCACAGCATCAGCTTGTCTGGATGGGCCGGACCGCGACGACCGTCATGGTTCTGATCGGACTGGCCTGGGTGCCGGTGATCCGAGGAGCTCGCGGATTGTACGACTACCTGCAAGGCGTCCAAGGCTATTTGGCTCCACCCATCTTCGTTGTCTTCTTTTTGGGCGTCTTTTCGAAACGCTTAAACAGCAAGGGGTGTCTAGCCGCTTTGATCGTGGGGTTCCTCTTGGGCGTTTTTCGTCTGGCCGTCGACACGCCCGTCAGCTTGCGTCTGGCGGGATTCGAAAACGGCTACCCGGAAGGCTCCTTTTTCTGGATCGTCAACAACATTTACTTCCAATACTACAGTCTGCTTATCTTTCTGATCTGTGTGGGCGTGATGATCCTCGTGAGCTACCTAACCGAGCCACCGCCATCGGAAAAGATCCAAGGCCTGACGTTTGCCACGACGAGCGACGAAGACCGTCAGCGATCGCGAGCCAGTTGGAATTGGGTCGATGTGACGGCGTCGGCCGTGGTGCTTCTAGCGATCGCCGCCGCCTACCTATACTTCACCGGGTAGTCTCTGCCGTCCCGGTGCCTTGATGCGTTGGGATTTGCGCAAGATACGCGTATGCTCGAACGTGGCAAACCGCCGTAGGTGCAGGTCGCTCGTGTTGCATCACAGCGAAAAGTTGGGACTGGAGTTGATTGTGGTGCAGCCGTCCCGGCTGCTTCTCGCGGGTCAGACGCCCACGCCACAAAAGAATACGATCCCCGTTTTCCCGTTGACAGAGCAGTAACCTGCGGTCTTGACGACTCCGCGGGAGCGCCAAAGGCTAAATTGAGTTTCACGATTCTGGTACATATCAAAATCAACGGACACGGTTCACCCATGCGGCGTGTCAGCGTGCGCCGCGTGGTGCGTGGTCGTGCGTGGGCCACGGCGTATCTTGCGATTGAATTGCGCTGCGTGCAAAAGTCCCCTCTCCCGCTTGCGGGAGAGGGTGGCTCGCGCAGCGNNNCGTTCGTGACGGGGACGCCCCCCTCATCCGCCCTCCGGGCACCTTCTCCCCCCGACCGGGGGGAGAACGGACATCGGTCTGGCGAGCGGCCTTCAGCCGTGATCGTACGTCTTGAAAACATGGAGGTAAGGCGACCGCTTCCTCATGCCCGGAGGCGTGGACCAGAATCACGAAATCCCATATAGGACCTACCGCTGACTCACTTTGGTTGGGACCGTCAGTTCGCTGCAGGGACGATCTTAGTGCTTTGGATCCGGGGAAGAGCGTCTCAGCCGGGTGATGCACGAAGGGCGGCCGAGGAGGACTCAATGGAATCGGCACGAACAGAAATGGAAATGCCAAAAAACTGCGTACAATCGCCAGCGTGCGCCGCAAGGCACGGCAACGCTTTCTCACGTCGGCAGGTGCTCCGGCTGGCGGGTCTTGCAGTCGCGCCGGGAGTCGCTGCATGTCGAGGACTTGTGGCCGCTACGGACGACGAGACGCGCGTTGTCGAACAAACGCGGTCTAAGAAAAGCCCATCCCAGGAGCTGTGGGTCGGGTTCAGTCAAGTCGATATCACCCCGCCGGTCGGCGCGATGATGACCGGTCCCGGTTTGGCCCGCGCTGTGGGCACCGACGATCCGCTACGCGCAAGGACGTTAGTGGCCCGCAGTGGTGACCGTATGATGGCCATCGTCGGCGTGGACTTGGTCAAGATTCG
This sequence comes from Planctomycetota bacterium, assembly GCA_013151585.1. Lineage (GTDB taxonomy): Bacteria > Planctomycetota > Planctomycetia > Planctomycetales > Planctomycetaceae > JAADHY01. The sequence goes on along the minus strand of JAADHY010000030.1, from coordinate 6,229 downwards.
ACGGGACCTGGCCGATGCAGCCATCGCTCAAGCGTCTCAGCGGACAGGCATCAACCGTGACGCCGTAATGATCTGTTGCAGCCACAACCACAGTTCGCCGTTCGTGCCAATGGGGGGCCCCAACAACGCTGACTACTTAGCGAAATTGCCAAGACTCATCGCGGATAGCATCGAGCAAGCCTGCCAAGCGCTGCAGCCCGCCCGCATGTTCCTGGGGCGCGCTTTGGTCTTCGATGGGCTTCACAATCGGCGGGTCATCTCCAAGACCGATGGATTGGCGCTCAACACTTGGTTGCGGAAAGTCAGCGATTTGGAGCGCACACCACAGGTGTTGGGGACGGCCGGACCGATCGATCCGGAGCTGTGGGTTGCCCGGTTCGACGCACGGGACGGACGAGTCTTAGGGACCCTGGTGAATTTTACCTGTCACCCGTCCCTCCACGATCGCATCCGTCTGAAAACGTGGTCTGCGGACTACCCTGGCGTGATCGCTGATCAATTGGCGAAGGCGTTCGGAAAAGACGTGGTGAGCGTATTCACTCAAGGCGCTTCCGGTGACGTGAATCCGAACACGCAGTTTGATGCCAACTGGCGAGAAAAAGCTGGAGTCTTCGCAAGCGCGGCGGTGCATGCGGCGCAAAACGCGGTTCCTGCCAAGGGGTCTGTCGTCGTGGACTATGCTCGGAGCGATGTGGTCGTCCCCCGCCGCGACCCAGCGGACTGGCGTCCAGAGGCCGTCGCTCGACTGGATTGGCGTCCGGATATGTTTGAAGCGGCTAAACGCCAAGTGGTCCACATGCCTCCGACCCGCGAAGTCCCAGTGAACGCCGGTCGGATCGGCCCGCTCGGGATTGCCACCAATGCTGGGGAGCTGTTCGTGGATTGGGGTTTGGATATAAAAAGACGCTCCCCCTTTCCGCACACAATCGTGAGCGAGCTGACGAACGACTGGGTCGGCTACGAGCCGACGGCCCAGGGCTTCCGACAGGAAGGGTACGAGGCGTTGGTCGGCCCCAACTTCGTGTCTCTGAAAGGAATTCGGATCCTGGTCGATACAGCCGTGGAATTGTTACGGAAATTGTGGGAAAAGCACAGTCGTTAGGCCGCCCTGTCCGAGCGATAGGGGCGCCCGATCGGAAGCCCGCCTGTGTTCCGATGGCTCGGCGCTGGCCGGAGCCGAAAATGAGAAAGGAACGGACGTCATGACAAGAAACGGTTTGTTCCCAATTTGGTCGTTGGCTGCGGCTGCGTTTTTGTCTGCAGCGTGGGTGGCTGATGCTGGCGACCGGCTGACCGGTACCGAGCGGCTGGTTGGGTCTGCCAAGACGATCTCTGTCACCGACTTTCTTCCGGACGGATATGTGACTGATGGCTCGGTCTGTTACCAAAGGGCCTTGCAAGCGGCGTTGGACTGCGCCGCGAAACGACGCTGCGTCGTGGTTTTTCCGCCCATGGTGTACCGACTCACCGATCCGGCCGGGCTGCGCGTGCATTCGGGAACGACGCTAGTGTTGCGGGGAGCCGTTTTTCTGTTGGACGACACAATTCGCAAAGACGGCCAGGCGTTTTTCGGACAGGACGTCACGGACGTGACATTCCTCGGCGGTGAGGTCGTTGGTCAGCGGGATCAGTGGCCGGACGACGTCAACGTGGCGGGAATCCGCATCCGGGGCCGATCCGCGCGCATTCGCATCCGCGATCTATTCCTGCATGACCTATCGAGCAACGGAATCGGACTGTTCGGTGCGAACGAGAACAAGATGATCGAAGACGTGTGGATCGAAAACGTCGTCATCCGGAACTGCTGCAACAAATACATCGATTACTTGCAGCCGCATCCGGGGCCCGTCAGAGGCAGCGTTCGGGAGGATCAGGGCGGCATCGCGTTCTACTTCGTCCGGAATTTCGTGGTCCGCGGTTGCTCGCTGGAAGGCTCGCGCTCGGACGGCACCCACTTCTATCGCTGTCGCGATGGCCGGTTCGTGGACAACCGCGTGATCGGCAGCAAGATGGGGGGCTACTTTGTGGAGACGTGTCAGTACGTATTGGCGGCGAACAACATCATTCGCGGAAACGGCTCACGCGGTGTCACCATCGAGCGGGGCTCCCGATTCTGCAACCTGGTCAACAATGTGATCGAAGAAAGCGGCCGCGACGGCTTGTGGGCTCCGGAATCGATCGGGCTGGTGGTCACCGGCAACGTGTTCCGGCACAACGGCCGCAAAGACCACGGCGATCTGGACGGCGAGATCATGATCAATAAATCGCGACATGATCCGTCAAACACGCCGCGATGTGAAAACTACCGCATCGCCGACAACATCTTCCTCACCACGGGCAGCCAAGACGCCGTGATCCGTGTCTTGCCGAAAGCGGTGGACATTGTGATCGAGAACAATACTTTTCGCGGTGCCTGCCGCAAGATCGTCGTGGACTGGGAGTCGCCCGACGTGCAAAGCGTTGTCCTGCGGCAAAATGACGGAAGCCAGGTGCAGCAAAAGACAAAGGCGGCTCACAAAACGAAGTGATCGGGGCGGCCGGTAGAAACCGGCCCACCAAGCGAGGCTTTCGTCGTAACAGGCCCGAGTCGCGGGCCGAGCTGGGAGAAAGATCATGACACGGCGGATTGCCAGGTGTGAGGCGTTTCTTGTGGGATCGGTTACAGCCTGTACGGCGCTGCTCGGTGCTTTCGCGCGGCCGGGGACAGCCGCTGCGGCCGTTCCCGATCGTGGCAAGTTGGAACTGGAAGTTGTGCCGAAACCGGAGCTTCGGCTGGGTGGCTTCGTGGGGGAACGGATCAAACGGAGCATCGAGCGGTGGATGATTCCGACCCCGGCAAAAAACCCCGGGCTGCTCGACATGTTCGCCCGGCGCGATGCCGGAGGCCGGCCGGATCTGGTGCCCTGGGCCGGCGAGTTCGTGGGCAAGTACCTGATCGCCGGCGCGCAGATGGTGTGTCTGTCGGATCACCCGGAGCTACGGGCAACGTTGCAACGCGTGGTCGATCGGCTCGCCAAGTTGCAAGCCGAAGACGGCTATTTGGGCCCGTGGCCGAAGCATGAACGGCTCCGCGGCCATTGGGATCTGTGGGGACACTATCACATCATGTTGGCGTTGATGCTCTGGCACGACCACACGGGCGACCCGTGCGCAGACGACATGGTTCGGCGCATGGCCGATCTGATCTGCCGGACATGCCTCGATACCGACTTTCGCGTGGTGGACGCCGGATCGCACGAGATGAACATGAGCGTCATCCACGGGCTGGCGCGGGTGTATCGTCGAACCGGCAACCCGCGTTACTTGCGCATGGTCCGGGAGATTCTGAAGGATTTCCAGAAGGCGGGGGACTACTATCGGACTGGGCTGGCCGGGCGGGAGTTTTTCCGCACGCCGCGACCGCGTTGGGAAAGTCTGCACGCGGTGCAGGGCCTTTTTGAGCTGTACCGCATCACGGGCGACGAATCGTTTCGGACGGCTTTCCTTCATCATTGGGCCAGCATCCGGCGATTCGACTTGCGGAACACAGGCGGCTTTTCTTCCGGGGAACGGGCGACAGGTAATCCTTTCCGCAACGACGCCATCGAAACGTGTTGCGTGGTGGCGTGGCAGGAAGTGATGATCGACGCCCTGCGTTTGACGGGCGATTCGACCATCGCGGATGATCTTGAGCTGGCCACGCTGAACGCGATGCTGGGCGCTCAGCACCCGTCCGGGGCCTGGTGCACCTACAATACGCCGATGGCTGGCGAGAGGATTCCGTCGCACATTCAGATTCGCTTCCAAGCCCGTCCCGACACGCCCTATCTGAATTGCTGTTCGGTCAACGGACCCCGAGGCTACGGGTCCCTCAGTGCGTGGGCCGTGATGCGCCGGAACGATGGACTGGCCGTGAACTACTACGGCCCGTTGCGGGCCGAGGTGACGCTCGGGGACGGCACGCCGGTGAGAATTTCAGAAGAAACCGACTACCCGATCGGCGGCGAAATCCGGCTCCGAGTAGATCTCCTAGCCCCGAAACGGTTCAACCTGGCGCTGCGGATTCCCGGCTGGTCGAAACGAACAACCGCGACGTTGAACGACGAAAGGCTTTCCGGCATCGAGCCTGGGCGATACTTGGAACTCGAGAGGGTCTGGCGCAGCGGTGACTCGATCTCGCTCCGGTTTGACATGGCCGTGCGCTACGTGTCGGGAGATCTGGATCAGTTTGGCAAAGTGTCGCTCTATCGCGGGCCGATTCTGCTGGCGTGGGACACACGGTTCAACGATGACGAGCCACCGAGGATCGACGTTTCGGCCCTCGACCGAGCCCGGCTTGTGTCGCACAGCCACCTTTCCCAGGCAGCCGGAGCGTATTCGCCTTGGTTGGCCGTCGATGTGCCGGTCGAGGCAGGCGAACGGAAGGGCAGCGGATTCGCCCGGCTGATCGATTTCGCCAGTGCCGGCGCCACCACGCTCGAAGGCAAACCAATCAGTCATTACACAACTTGGCTTCCGGCACGTGGCATTCGGCCGCCGCGGCCGGTGGCCTGGCTGCCTCGGGACCGTTCGGTGGTCGGCCCGGGGCCGCTTTGCTTCGTGTGGCGTCGGCCTGCCGCCGACGCGCTGACGAGCCGCAAACATACAGTGGTTATCGCCGAATCGCCCCGGTTCGAGCGCCCGGTGATCCGCTGGGGGGACGAGACAGGAAGCTGGCTCGTGGTCCCTGCCGAAGTCGCTGAGAAGCTGGAACCGCACAAGGCGTATTTCTGGAAGATCATCGCCCGCAACGGACACGGTCAGTCGGAAAGCATTGCTCCTTACAAACGATTCATGGTCGATCCCGCGGCTCCAACGCCGTCGGGATGCGGGCCATACCGCCAACGTGCATCAGACCAGATGATCACCGAAGCACCGCTGCAGGGAGATGTGAAACCTTCTTACGGCCAGTTCGTGGAAGCTCGCGGCTGGATGCCGGCGGCTGGCCCGGATGGCACGTCTCGTGGTGCGGTCGAACTGGACGGGAAGCGCGGCATGATCAAGTACGGGCTCATGGTTTTTCCGGATCGAGACTACTCGGTTTCGATTTGGGTATCGATCACTCGGTGGCCGACCACGGCCTACGGGCAAGTTTTCAGTGCCTGGGCGGGCGGGATGGACGACCCGCTGCGATTGGTGGTGCAACAAAGAAAGTTGCACGCGCGCATCGAGGCGATGCGTTTTTTCAGCACACCGGGATATCCGCTCCAGTTGGACCGATGGTACCACGTGGCCGCGGTCAAGAGGGCCGACCAGTTGAGCTTGTACGTGAATGGCCGACAAGTTGCGACGGCGAAAGTGCCGGCAACGGTGATCTCAGCAGCCACCAACTTTGCTATCGGAGGCAACCCGAATTTCAGCGGGCCCGAGTTCCTCGCGGCCAAATTCGCCGACTTAAAGTTCTACGCTCGAGCTCTGCCGGCTGAGGAGATCCAGCGGCTGTACGACGCGGCGCGAACAGATCGAACCAGCGACCGAGATGTGCGTGAGCGCCCCCTGGACGATCGGAACTCCGGTCGGTTGGCGCCGGTGCGTCCATGGCGTCGCATCCGGCTCGGGGTGAATTCCCCGAGCAACGTCATTGTCGGCCGGAGAAATGGAACGGCTTACCTGTGTGTTCAAGGGGATGACGCGGAAGGCGGTCACGGCGGGACAGTGGAAGCTTGGAGTGTCGACGGACACCGTCTGTGGCGTGCGTCGGCCGGTCCGGGCACCGGCATCGGAGCGTATCTGCATTGGATCGATCGCGGCCCGAAAGGGGAGCCGCTCGTAGCCTACTCGTTCGTTCCTCGCGGGGCCGATCGGCCGGGAGCCGTGTGCTTTCTGCAGGCTCACGACGGAAAGCTCGTTCGGCAGCTTCCCAACGCAACGCGTTTCGGCAACAACAATTCGATCGTCGCAGACATCGACGGCGACGGTCGAACCGAGTTTGTTTACGCCGACCAGCGCACGCTCACGTGCTACGAGCTTCCCGGCTTTCGACGGCAATGGCAATATCGCGGCGGAGTCTTGTTCTGTTGGAGTCTGCCGGCGCTATGCGATCTCGACAGTGACGGCGCTTTGGAAATCGTGTTCGGCAGCGAGTACAACAACGGCCCGAGTAACTCATCGATGATAGCAATCCGCTCAGACGGCCAACTTCTGTGGCGCAGCGACGGACACCGTCTGTGGCGTGCGTCGGCCGGTCCGGGCACCGGCATCGGAGCGTATC
>JAADHY010000369.1 GCA_013151585.1 Planctomycetota bacterium | reverse complement strand
CAACACCGCGCGCGACGGGCGGAAGGCGATCTTCTGCGTGCGTTGCTTCGGGTCCATCGCAATCACGGCCAACGCCAACAAAACAGCTAGCCGGAGCGAAGCCAGCCAGGTCCGCCAAAACGGACCAAGCTCGACCGTATCGCGCCAGGAAATGCTCAGCGCAGTCGCAAGCAGCATGGCCAGAGCCACGGCCGCAACGATCCACCCGAGCGGCGTCTGCGGCAGCGTCCACTCGTAAAGACGGCGCGCCACGGTCGGCTCGGTCGCCGCCAACATCGCCGTGCCAAATTGGATCGTCGCAAACAATGTCATGGTCCGCATTCTTCTGGTTCCCAGGCTCGGCCTGGGAACGCTCTGTCCGGAGACGCTGCTTTCGTCGCTGCGTCGCCGTCGTGGCGACACCGTTTCTGTACCCCGTTCTCGGAGGCGGGGCCTCCGGTCCGTGTGTGACGAGGCAGAACCTCGTCATAAAGGGGGCCCGGTCAGGCGGCGCGGGGGGACGCTGCCGGCCGGGCGGACCCACTCGCGGCAGACGCCGATTGCCCACCGCGACGGTGATAACCCATGTGCCAAGCCAACAACTGCTCGCCGAGCAGTAGGATGACCAGCAACGCCAAAAGCCAGTCCCGTACTTCTTGGCCGGCGGACTTGCCCCCGATCCAGGTCAAGTCGCCCGGCTGCTGCACGTGGACCGGCACGTCCGGCCCGATCGAACGCTTCAAATCGCGTTCGGTCATCGTGGCCAATTCGCTTTCATCAACGGGGAAGTTGTACGCGAGCCATCGTTCCTCGGTCGTTTGATCCTGGCGTGCCAACTGCACGACGTAGACGCCCGGCGCGTCGGTTTCGCGGAAGTTCGCGACCAGACGGGTCAAGGGGGCGCGTGGTCCGATCGCGGAGCGGGTTTCATCCGACCGATCCGATTGATCTGGCGCCGCCTTCAGCCGAACGACGCGCTGGCCAGCCAGCTCGGGCGTGGTGACTTGCACCGTGTCGGTGTATTCCGAGGGATCCAGGACCAGCCGAATCGGCTCGCCCACCACCCGCTGCGGCAAGGCCCGATCGGTGCGAGCAATGTGCTTTTGCAGTTCCAGTTGCAAAACGACAAAGCTGGCGTACAACGCCCAGTTGTTCCAAGTCGGACCGCAGGAGGTCAGGCAAGTAACCACACGGCCGTCTCCGAAGCGATGTTCCAGCATCAGCGGCTGGCCGTTTCGCAGGCGAGCAATCGTCACGACGCGGTCGCCGCGCCGCTGATCGTCCCGCTCCCAATCCTCCGGCGGCGGGAAGTACTTGTAGACTCGCGTGACTTCGATGTAGGGATTCTCCTGTCCGGAGAAGACACGGAAGATCGGATGGTCGCTCAGAACCAGGTCTGGCTCGGGACTTTCGCCGATCGGCGGCGGCAGTTCACGCGGCGCCGGTCCGAGCGGTACGGGAAACAGACCGCGACCGTCTCGGTAAAGTTGGCTGGTGTAAAAGTCGGGATTGATCTGGTCGCCCAGGAACCACGCCAAGCCACCGCCTTGCGCAACGAACTGTTCCAATGCGGCCAAGGCGTCAGCGGGCAGTTCAGCCACGTTTAACAGGAAAATGCTTTGGTAGCGATCGAGGGGCCGTTTACGCAGGTAATCCACGTTTTCAATCTGTGGGGCGAACCCCGTGATGCGCGGATCGGCGGCCAACGCGTCGGCCAGGTAGGCGGCGTCACTGGAGCCGAGTCCCCCTTGAATGATCAGCACACGGTTGACGGGCGAGATGTCCAGAGCCAGGAAACGTGAATTGTCTTCGATCAGCGAATCCCCGGGCAGCTCGACCTGCACCTGATGCCGTCCTGCCCGCTCAAACACCAAGTCGAACTCCCGCTGGACCGTCACTCCCGCCTCGATCGATTCGAACTGGATCGTCAGCGGCAGCTTTTGTCCGTCCTGCAAGACGATCAGCCGAACGTTCTGAGCGAGCTGATCCGACATGTTTTTGACAGCCACCTTCAGACGAATCGGCACACCGGCCGCCGCCACTTGGACGTCGCCGGTCAGTTCGGTGACAGCGAGGTTCTGATGCATCGCCGACACGGTACGTACCAGGTTCAGCGTGACGCCCGATTCGTGCAAACCACGCAGCGCTTTCGACAGGGCCGTTTGATCCTGCCAGTCGATCTGACGGAAATCGGAAATCACGTGCAGATGTTTGACGGCCGCTCGGTCGACAGCCAGCAGCTTGGTGGCAGCATCCAAGGCCGCGGCCAGGCTGAGCTTCCGATGGGTGCAGCGCAGGTTCTCCAGTTTCATGTCGAGTTCTTGCAGAAAAAGCTCATCGACATTGCGTTCGGAGAAGAAGGGCTGAGCGGGATTGGACAGGAGGATGAGCGAGAACTTCTGCGTGCCGGGACGGCGGGCGCCTTCGGCGACCAGCTCGCGCACGACCTGCACGCCGCGCTGGAACGCCGTCTGCTCCCCCCAGCGATCGCGCATCGATCCGCTGTCATCAAGCACGACAACATGATGAGCTCGGGCTCCGCGCAGCAGCGACAACTGGAGCGGATCCAGAATCAACCTCGCGATCAGCGCGACCAGTGCCAGTACGATGAAGATACGCAAGAGTAAAAGGAGAATCTGTTCCAGCAGCACGCGGCGGCGGTTGCGTTTTTGGCTTTGCAGCAAAAACTCCATGGCAGCAAAACGGACGACCCGAAACCGCAGCCGGTTGATCAAATGGATCAAGATCGGCGCAGCCACCAGCGCCGCGCCCCACGGCACGTAGGCGGAATGAACGAAATACTGGGTCAGCCAGGTTTCCATGCGTGTATTCGGTTATCTCTCTCGTTCCCAGGCTCTGCCTGGAAAAGCGCAGTCGCAAGGCTTCGGCCTCGCGCTCGCGCCCGGCGCATCGGCCCGGCGGCGGAGGCGAAGCCTCCCGTCAGTGCGTGACAAGGCCGAGCCTCGTCACGAGGGCAGCCGTCGGCTCACACGCGACCGGATCGCCGCATGCCATGGCGGTGGTTCAAGTAGTGGGCCAGTACGGCATCGAGGTGCTCGCTGGTGCGGATCGTCTGGAAGTCGATCACGTTCCGCGCGCAGCGGACTCGCAACTCCTCCAGAAACGATCGCACGGCGGCCAGGTACCCGTCCCGAAAGGCCCGCGGATCACACACCAGCTCGCCCGTCTCCTCCATGCCCTCGAATTTGGTGGTTCCCGTGTACGTGAAATCTAACTCCTCGTCGTCCATGATATGGAAGATCAAGACGTCGTGACCACGGTGCCGCAGCAGCCGCAAGCCGCGGAACAGGCCGTCGCGGTCGACGAACAGGTCCGAAACGATGACAATCATTCCACGCTGAGCTTGCTCTTCGGCCACCTGGCGCAGGACGCCGTAAAGATCGGTCTTTTGGGCCGGCTGCTGGGCGTCTAGGGCGGCCAGGATCGCGTACAGGTGGTTCTGTTTGCTGCGGGCGGGCACCCTCGCGCGGATATCTTGATCGAACGTGACCAGTCCGACCGCGTCCTGCTGCCGCAGCAGAAGATAAGTCAGTGCGGCCGCCAGCGTGCAGCCGTACTCATATTTGGTCATCGGACCGGACCCGAACTGCATCGACTCGCTCGCATCGACCAACAGTGTGGTCCGCAGGTTGGTGTCTTCCTGATAGAGCTTGACGTAATAGCGGTCGGTTTTGGACCACACCTTCCAATCGACGCGGCGGATGTCGTCGCCCGGCACGTACTCGCGGTGCTGAAGAAACTCGACCGACTGCCCGTAGTACGGACTGCGATGCAACCCGGAAAGAAAGCCTTCGACGATCTGCCGAGCCCGTACCTCCAGGCGTGCAATGCGGGAGATCTCCTCAGGCCGCAAAAATCTTCTGGAGTCGTGGGTCACGGGTCAGCTCGCCTTCCTTCGAGGGGGTAACTTCCAGGAGCCGCTCGATGACGCGGTCCGGGGTGATTCCTTCGCTTTCGGCCGCAAAGTTCGTCACCAATCGGTGACGCAACACCGGGTAAGCCAGCGCCGCGATGTCGTCGGTCGCCACATGCGTTCGGCCGTGCAGCAAAGCCCGCGCCTTGCCACCCAACAGCAAAAACTGCACGGCGCGCGGTCCGGCCCCCCAGCTCAGCCATTCGTTGACGAACTCCGGCGCTCCCGGCTGATTCACCCGCGTCTGCCGGACCAGCACTAACGCGTACTCGACCACGTGGTCCGTTACAGGCACTTGCCGCACGATTTGTTGCAGCTCCAGAATCTCTTCCGAGGAAAGCACCGGCTCGACCTCTCCGACCGGCAACGCCGTCGTCTGAATGGCGATTTGCTTCTCTTCTTCGAAGCTGGGATAGTTCACGAAGACCTTGAACATGAAGCGGTCCTGCTGAGCCTCGGGCAAGGGATACGTGCCTTCCTGTTCGATGGGGTTCTGCGTGGCCAGCACGAAAAAGGGATCGCTCAGTTTGTGCCGCGTTTGGCCGACGGTGACTTGTCGCTCTTGCATGGCTTCGAGCAGGGCCGCTTGGGTTTTGGGCGGTGTGCGGTTGATTTCATCCGCCAAGACCACGTTGTGAAACAGCGGCCCGGGTATGAACCGGAATTCCCGCTGGCCCGTCTCGCGGTTCTCCTGCAGGACGTCCGTCCCGGTGATATCGGCCGGCATCAGGTCGGGCGTGAACTGAATGCGGTGGAAGGTCATCGACAAGCATTGCGACAGCGTGCTGATCATCAGCGTTTTGGCCAGCCCGGGCACGCCCTCCAGCAGGCAATGGCCTCGGCTGAACAGAGCGATCAACAGATGCTCGATCACCTCCTCCTGGCCGACGATCACCTTCGCCATCTGCTCCCGGATGGCTTGGTAGGCTCGGCTGAGCTTATCGATCGAGTCCTGTGAGATTTGACTATTCTGATCGGCATTCATCCTGAGGGTTTTCTCCTTGATTGCGAATCCATCTTGCGCTTTACGATGCCGAGCCTCGTGTCAGGCAGCAACCGCAAGTGGTCGCCCGTTTGCTTGGGCGGAGCGACCTCTGCTCGACCTCACTCGGTCGCTTTCTCTGTGCTTTTGGCCCCGTGCCCTCCGGGCCCCGGTGCTGCAGTCGGGATACAAACCCCCTGCACCGCGGTCTCGTGCGCTTAAGTTGGTGCGATAATGGCGGTTACGGAACGAACCCGCGGTCCTGGTTTTGCGGGGATTCGTCGTCGCCGGTCAGGTGGTCGAATTCGTCCAGCTCGTCTTCCGTTTCCTCCAGTTCCTTCCAGAAACTACAGTCGTGCTCGGTGGAGTGGGCGTCCGCGAAAAGCTCGCCGCAGTTCGTGCACCAGTACTGACCGCACTCCAGACAGCGACCGACCGTGATGTCCTCCAGGTCGGGATCGCCGTCGCAGTCTTGCGTGTTCTGGCTGCCGCACCTAGGGCAATCGCCTACGAAGAGTATCCGAAGGGCTTCTTCTCCGCTTCCCGCCTCCTGGAAAACGGACGCGATGGCGTCTTGCACTTCCCCTGGCAGCGCCTGAAACAGCTCCTCGGCCAACGCAATATCTTCGGGGGAGAAGTGTTCAACCTCGGCCTCACACTTCGAGCAACGTTTCGCGGTTTCTGGCACCGTCGCGCCGCAGTTCCAACAAATCATAACTCGTGCCTCAGCCACCTGTAACGCGGCCGGTCGGCCACAATCCGAGCGAACGGCCAGCACCAGCCTCCGGCGTCGCCAGCGGTCGGACGCTCACTGCCAGACCGAAAGCTCATCTGGTGCATTCACCCGAGGGCGACCGCTGCCGAGACATCCGAATTCGCTCTGCGCACACTTTAATACCAGTTCACTTGGCGCGGCCGCGGGCATCCCATAACCGAGCGTTTTGGCAACGGGCCGGAGCGGCCCCAGGCCGTTCCGGATGCTATTGTCGTATAGCCGGATCAGAATATCAATCCCGCTTCCGCGAGCGATGGCAAGCCGGACGCACTTCCACTCCTTTCCGCTTCGCGACCGCTTTTTCTCGAGCCCTTTTCGGTCAGACCGGCAAAATCGGCGAATTTCGCCTAATCGGAAACTCTTGCCAGCGCACCTCAACCCGCACGATCGGTTTTGCCGATACGGAAAAAAGGCCGGGGCGCGCGTGCGCCGCCTCAGACCTACTCCCCGTCCGCTGTTGGGCGACAGTTTGGACAGGGACCCTCCGTGGTACGGTAGTACGGTTTCGGCGAGCGGCTCCCACCCTGCCCGTGGAGGAGCGGCTCCGGACTCGCCGCTTTGCGTTTCTCGCGCCGCGAGTGAACCGGACATTCTGACGGCGTTGTCCAGAGAGCCTTCGTGCTTCGTGCAGCCTACTTCTGTCCTCAGCTTATCGGTCCAGCGTCGAAACCGCCGACGGGACATGCGGTTGATCACCCGAGGAGTCGCGGATGCAAAGTGGCTGGAGAAAGGCCGTTTTGGCGTTGTTTTCGGCGTTGGCGCTCTGCGCCGCCTGGGCGATTTCGGCACGAGGGCAAGGGCAAGCAGTCACTGGTCTCGCCACGGGGCCGGTCGATCCCGCCGGGCCGGCGACGGCCGGCGACGATTGGCCGAGCGACGTCTCGCAGCCTTTTTGGGACGATGGGGCCTACTCGGACTACGTCGCTCGATTCGGCATCGGGCACGTCATCGGGCAGGGAGTCGGCTACGAGGACAGCTTTACAACATTTGACTTCCTCCTACCGCTGATCGAGGAGCCCAACCAGAGCCTGTTCTTCAGCGATCTGCGCTTGAACCTCAACAATCAAGCGACCGTAGCGGCAAACGTTGGATTGGGTTTCCGCCAATATCTGGAAGATTGGAACCGCACGATCGGTTTTCTGGTCTACTACGACTACCGCGACACTCGCCAAAACGGATTCCATCAGCTTGGATTCGGTTTCGAGAGCCTCGGCGTCTGGGACTTCCGTTCCAACGTCTACCTGCCGAACCTTTTCGACGATGACCAGACCAGTCGCTGCCGAGCCGTTTTCAGGGAAACTACCTTTTCATCGACCGATTCGAGGCCGCGCTGACGGGAGTCGATGTTGAGCTGGGCGTACCGTTACCCGAACTTTGGGGGACACATGCCCGCCTCTACGGCGGCTACTATCACTTCGACGGACCGGGAGCTCCGCAGGTCGATGGTTGGAAACTCCGCAGTGAAGTGCACTGGCGAAACCGGCTGATTGCCGACGTGTCCATTCAGGATGACAACCATTTCGGCACGACGGTGAACGTCGGGCTGGTCGTCTATTTGTTCGCTCCACTGCAACCGCCTCCTCCGGTCCCGCCGTATCCGCCGGTGTATGCGTTCCGTCGCGGCGGGGAGCCGTTTCGTCCGCGACACGTGTGGCGGCGGCTGGGCGAGCGGGTCCAGCGGCAGCGCTACATTGTTGTGACGACGCACGAAACGCTGGCCGAAGATCCAGCGACCGGCTCGCCACTGCTCTTCCTGCACGCCGCTCCTGGAGCGGGCGGCGACGGGACGATTCAGTCGCCCTATGGGTCTTTGACAGACGCCCTGGCAGACCCACGGGCGTCGTCGGCGATTGTTTACACACCGTTTGGTGGGACCTTTACCGAGAACATTGCGTTGGTGGATGGCGCGATTGTTCTCTCCAACGGCCCGGTCCAACAAGTGCAAACGCAGTTGGGAGCTCAAGTGTTGCCTTACTCCGGCACCAGCCCCGACTTGTCCAACCTGCCTCAGATCGTTGGCAACGTCGCGATGGCCAATGACACACGCTTTTCGGGCTTTGCCGTCACCGGAGCGGTCTCAGGCGCGGGCCTCAGCAACGTGACGCTTGACAAAAGTCAGGTCAACAACAATCTGGGCACGGCGCTGTCGCTGACGGATCTGTCCGGCCAGTTGACGCTCACCGACCTGACGCTCACCGGAGGCCCGGGAGCCGGTCACAAGGGGATCGAGCTGAGCTCGACGGCGGCCGGCTTGGTCGCCAACCTCTCGAACATCACCGTGACCGACGCGGGTTCGACCGGCATCGACATCGACGGCACGGCTGGCCCGTTCACCGTGACGGCGTTCCGCAATCTGAGCGTGCAGAAGGCGGCCAACGGAGGCGTCTTGCTCCGAAGCGTGACCTTCGACGCCGATCCTGCCACGGCTGGCAGCCAGCAAGTCGACGGTGGAACCATGACCGTCGGCAACGCCGACAGCTCGACGGACGTCAAAGGTGACGGCCTCAATCTGACCAGTCCCTCTGGCGATCTCAGCTTCGCCGTGCTGGACATTTTCAACGATGCAGGTACAGGGCTCTTGGTCGACACAAAGACCGACGGCACGACGTTCAGCCTGACGACCGGTGCGGACAGCACGATCAACACCACCAACGGCACGGCGCTGAACGTGGACCCCGTGACGACCGACCTGCGTTTCGATTCGATCACGGCCTCTGGAGGGACGAACGGAATCGTGCTGGATCAAGTCGATCCGATTCCGGGCTCGACCGTTGCCTTCACCGCCGGCAGCATCACGATCAGCAATACGACCGGCGACGGATTGAGGATTGTCAATTCCAGCGGAACCTACTCGTTTGACAACTTGAGCATCACGGGCGCAGGCGGTCACGCGGTGGCGGCGTCGAATGTCGATCAACTGACTCTGACAGGTGGGAACGTCTCTATTACGAATCCGGCGCAGGATGCGATCAACGTCGTCGATTCGAACTTGACGATTGAGGGAATCACCATTTCGGACGCCATCGACGTCACGAGCCGCGATCAGGATCGGACCGTGTCGATCCAAGCGGTGACGATCGGCGCGGCCAGCGATTCCGGAATTGTCGTGACGGGCGAGGGGACCGGGCGACTCAACCTGACGGTCGTCGACTCGACGATCACCGCGACGCGCTTCGGCTTCAATTTGACGAACCTTGGAACCGGCGGCATCGATTTGACCTTTGACCGCAACCAGACTACGTCGTTGACGGCCGATGCGTTCCGAGCGGTCAACCGCTCGGCGACCGGCGAGCTGATCATCGGGATGAACGACAACACGTTCGCCGCGACCAACGGCCGAGGCATTGTCATTGATCCGGGAGGCGCGAACCTCGGTCTGGCTTTCACCGGCAGCACCTATGACGACGCCACCTCGATTCCGCCGGACACGATGGGGGGAGTCGGGCCCAGTCACATCGTCGAGCTGCTCAATGGCCGGTTTGCCGTGTACAACAAGCTGACGGGAGACCGGCTGCTGGCCAAGACACTGGACGAGTTTTGGATTGACGCCGGGCAGACGCCGCAAGACTCGGCTTTTGATCCGCGAATCCTGTACGATCCTGCGACCGGCCGATGGTTCGCCGCGTCCGTGGACGACAGCGATGTGCCGAACAACTTCCTGCTGGCCGTCTCTGACGGCTCCGACCCCACGGCCGGCTGGACGGCGTTCAAGATCGACAGCGATTCGGACGACCTGCATTGGGCGGACTTCGACGCGCTCGGTATCGACGGAAACGCGGTGTACTTGGCTGCAAACATGCCTCCCATCCAGTTTGCGCCACCGGGGACGGCGTCCGAAATCAGCGTGTTGTCGATTCCCAAAGCGGATCTGATCGCGCCGGTTCCGACGGTCGCCAACGCGACGTTGAACGAGCATCTGTCGGGGCAAGGCATCGGCTTCGCCGTTCAGCCCGTCGTGGATCTTGGTCCGGCGGACGGGCCCGAGCCGCTATTGGCGGTGGCCGACGGCGTAGGAACATTCACGGTGCTAAAGCGAACGAATGTTGAGAATGCGAGCACGCCAGCCGCGACCGTCTCGGTGACAACCGACATCACCGTGGCCGAGTACAGTGAGCCGCCCGAGGCCGACCAACCGGGGACGGCCCAAAACCTCGACGCGGGCGACAGTCGCTTCAGTGGTAATGTGGTCGAAGTCGGCGACAGCCTTTGGGCCGTCCACAGCGTCCAGGATCCGGCGACGGGTAACGTCGCCATCCGCTGGTACGAGATCGACGAGGCGACCAACACGGTCAAACAGTCCGGCACGATCAGCCATCCGGACTTGGATTACTTTTGTCCGTCAATTGCGGTCAACGCTTCCGGAGACGTCGTAATCGGCTTCAGCGCCTCGAGCAACAACCAGGCTGCGAGCGCTTATGCCGTTGTGGGTGAGACCAGCGCCGGGGCCACTCGCTTCAGTACGCCGATCGAACTTCAAGCGGGGCAGGGCGAGTACCAACGCCTGGACGCCGATCGAGTGAACCGCTGGGGCGACTACAGTGCCACGGTCGTCGACCCGTCCGACCCGAATAAGTTCTGGACGTTCCAAGAATTCGTCTCGGAACAAAACAAGTGGGCGATCCGCATCGCGGAGATTCAGCCGGACGGTTCCGGCGGCGGTGGCCCGACCACGATCAGGAGCTTCTCGGATAACGTGGTCACGACGTCCGGGGCCGGCGGCATCGTGCTGAACGGCGTCTCCTTCGATGCCGACCCGAACCTGCCGGGCAATCAGGCCGTTAGGGCAGGCCGCACCAGCGTCGGATCGCAAACCGCGCCGGCTCGCGGCGACGGAGTCGTCATCTCCAACGCCACGGGCACCGTTCAATTCACTGATCTGGATGTCTTCACGCAAAACGGCACAGCTTTGGCCGTCTTTGACAGCGATGACATCCGCATCGACACGCCGGGAACCGCCAGCAGCTTCCTGGGGACTACGAATGCTCCGGCGGTCCAAATCGTGAACTCCACGGTCGACATGAAGATTCACACGGTTGACGTCGAAAACGCAGCTACAGCGATCGACCTGAATACTGTGAGCGGCTCTTTCGCCGTCACAGGCGATGGGGCCACGCCCGGCTCCGGCGGATTGATTCGTCACATCGGCCGCGCCGACCGCAATGCTTCCGCCGTGCAGATCTCCGACAGCGACGCCGCCGTTTCGCTCAACCTGCTTCAAATCACCAGCATGGGGGACGATGCCGACCGGGCCGTCTTGCTGACGAACGACACCACTCCGCTTGACGTCA
>JAADHY010000126.1 GCA_013151585.1 Planctomycetota bacterium | reverse complement strand
TCCCCAGCACCATCACCGGCTCTTGGCCTCGACCCCGGTGGTTCGACGTCAGCTTGTGGGGCGAGTCGCTCGATACGTGCATGCTCGACGTTCGCTTCCGCGAGAAGTTCCAAGACGCTTTGGCCGTCGTGATCAGCGAGCAGGAGCGGGCCGGGTTGGACATCGTCAGTCACGGCGACTTCTTTTGCGACGAAGATTTTGCCGGCCGGTCCTGGCACCACTACCCGCTCCAGCGATGGGCCGGCGTGGAAGGCGACCACCTGCAATCCGCCGAAACTCGCTCCGACTGGCTGAAGTATCCCCCCGGCACGCTGCTGAACGAAATCTACACGGCGTGGCGTTGGCCGCGAGTGGTTGACAAGATCGACTACCGCCCGCTCCATTACCCGAAAATCTACCGCATGTGTCAGGCCAAAACCCGTAAGCCCTTCAAGTTCGGCACGGTCTGCTCGCAGGTCATGGGCCTGTTCCTGGACATCCACACGCCGCGGTACAAGGATAAGCGCGAGGTCCTGTGGGACATGGCCGAAGTGATGAACAAAGAGCTGCTCGCGCTGCGGGATGCCGGCTGCCAGTGCATCCAAACCGAAGAGCCTTGCGTGCATTTCCTGGCCAACACGCTGGGCAAGGAGCATGCCGATGTGAAGTTCGCCATCGAGCTGCTGAATCGAGAGCTGCAGGGATTGGACGACGTCGAAATCTGGATCCACACGTGCTGGGGCAATCCGAACATGCAACGTGTCATGGAAGACACCAGCTACGCGGCATCGATCGAACTCTATTTGGAGAACTGCAAGGGCGACGTGTGGACAGTCGAGATGAAGGATCGCAATTTCAAGGACATCGAGCTCTTCGAGCCCTTTAAGAGCGATTTGAAAAAGAAGCTGGCGATCGGTGTGGTCAGCCATCGATCGCTTCAGGTGGAACGGCCGGAAGAGGTCGCCGACAGTATCCGCCGAGCCCTGAAGTACATCCCGCCCGAGCGGCTCATTGCCACCAGCGACTGCGGCTTCGGCCGCCAGGGCTGCAACCGCGAGATCGCCTTCTGGAAGGCCAGCGCGATCGCCCAAGGCTGCAACATCGTGCGGCGCGAGTTGGGACTGGAAGAAACCTACATCCCGGCCGCTGACCCAGCCTTGCAAACGGACATCGTGCCGACCGACTAACGCGTGTCGAGCGACCGCGAGCGGCAATCTGCCCGAGGTATCGGTGCGTCCCCACGACTGATGACCAACTCGCCCCATGGATCGACTGTGCGTTTCAAGCCAGACTCTCTTGGCTTTTGTTTCACACGGACTCGCGTTTGGCCGATAAGAGAACAAGCGGACTGACCGCGCGCGAAGCACGATTCGCGTGCGCGTGCTCCGGCCGTCAAACCGCGAGCGTCAAGAAACGCCGTTTCCTACGGAAACGATGCCCTGCTATGCTGCACGGAGGCAGACAGAAGTGATGCGGGTCGGTCGTGTTCTTTTGGGGCTGGCCGCCACGATGGCGTTAGGTGGTTGTATGCTCCCGGACTACTACAGCCCCGGCGGGTTCAGCAGCACCTACCACAAGCGGGTTTATCCGTACTTTGCTCATCGGACGCCACTGACCGCAAACTCGGTCGGCGCGGAATCGAACCGGCCGTCGTCGCCGTTGCCTCGCGCAACCCCGTCTGAATCGCAATGAGGCTGTCCCAACTTGGGCTGCTCGAATCGGAGTAATGCCGGCTACACGCGGTGCCCGCCACGGGGTTTCTCACCGGTCGTCTTCACGGCATTGCTTCCCTTTCGGTTCCCGTGGCCAGCCGCAGAGCGATTCGGCACGCCGTCAGATAGCTCGGGATGTGCAGCTTCTCCTTGACGGTGTGAATGCCCTGCTGGCCGCACCCGAGCGTGACTGTAGGCAGCCCGTGAGCGGTCATCCAATTGGCATCCAAGCCGCCGTTGCAGATGCGCAGTTCCGGCTCTAGTCCGAGCGTTTCAATGGCCGCCGTGGCCGCCTGCACGCAGGGCTCGGCGGTCGAGAGCCGGAAGGATTCGTATTTCAAATCCGCCTGAAAACGGACCCGCCCTGTGCGCCCCTGGCTGTTCTTCACTTGCCGGGCCGCTTCGACGAACGCCTTGCGGATTTCCGCCACGATCCGCTTACGGAACTTCGGATCGTGGCTGCGTGCTTCGGCTCGCACGCGCACCGACGGCGTGACCACGTTGGTCGCCTCTCCGCCTTCGATCACCCCGACGTTGGCCGTGCCAACGTCGTCACCTTTCTCGATCAGACCATGCCAACCGTCTTGAACCAGTCGGGCGATGGCCAGCGAGGCGATGGCGATCGCGCTGACGCCATCTTCGGGATGAGCTCCGGCGTGGCTGGCGATGCCTTCGACTTCGATTTCGATGTTGTAGTCGCCGGTAGCACCAACGATCAGCAGATTCGGGTCGCCGCCATCCCAGTTGAAACACAGTTGCGGCCGCCCAAGCTTGCTCAGGCTGACATGTCTGGCTCCCAGCAAGCCCACTTCTTCCTGGACCGTCCAGAGAAAGGTCACCGGAGGATGCGGCAACTGCTTCCGCACGATTTCACAAGCGGTGTGCAGGACCACGCTGGCCCCGGCCCGGTTATCGCCGCCCAGAGCCGTGGTGCGGTCTTGCGGCCGCAAGAACTGGCCCTTCTGCACCGGACGGACGCCTACGCACAGCGGCACGGTGTCGAGGTGAGCCATTAGCAGCCGCCGCGGGCCTCGGCGCGTGCCCGGTAGCTTGACGATCAAGTTGCCCGTCTGGCCGCCGCGAGGGCTCCGCCGGTGAGCCGAGTCGGTCTGGAGGGCCGCTTCCGGCAAACCGGCTTCCAATAGCTTTTGACGAACCAATGCGAGCACATCGCCCTCTTCGCCACTGCGGCCAGGTATGGGGATCATTTCCAGCAAGAGGGCCTTTGCATCGTCTTCGAACGACCGCTGAGCCCGCCTAGACTTCCGTCCGGGAGGAGTCGCCATGAAGAAAAGCTCCTGACGTTGAAAAAGACCAGGGATTCAGAAAGGCAATCGCCAAACGCGAAACGGATGAAAGACGATGTCATCCCAGTGTCATTCTCCCGCCGACGTCGTCACCGCGTCGGAGGCACCTCAGAGTTCCCAGCCTCGGCGGTCGACAAGGTCGTGTCCCAAAGTCAGCGGGAAAGCGTTGGCCAGCTCCGCTTCGCGCCAGGGCCCGAAGAGTTTAGCCCACGTTGGGATCGGTGGGAACCGATCGGCTTTGCGAACGCAGCGGCCAAGTCCCTCGTTTCCGCTCAAAGCGTCTATCCTGCATTCGAGAAGTCGATCACCGTCCCAGTTCGCCTTCCTCGATGAATTTCCTGGCGGAGTCGGGCACGCCGTAGCCGTTGCTCGGGGGCCTCGCAGCACATCCCCGTGGGCGAGGCTGCCAGCAGTCGGCGATGCCGCATTCTGTCCAGTGCTGCGAGTGTCACTTCACCGGGAGAAAACCACCAGACGTTCGCCCGAAAGGGGTAGCTTCTGCCAGGACCAGGGGAGTCTCACTGTCGATCGGCCCGACATCTTCCGCCCGGGGAACGGTCACGGCACGCCTGACCTGGAGCCGCTTACTTGCTACAGTGGGAGCGGCATCGTTTGTGACCGGGGCCTCGCCTTTTGACGGAGGGCTCGCCGTGGAAAGGCGGAACCCGGATTGTTTGGCTGTGTCTGATTCCCGAGGCAATCAATCGTGTGGGACTTTGCCGTTTTGGCCGTCTCGTCCATGCTTTTTGTCGTGGATCCGCTAGGGGCGGTGCCAGCCTACCTCGTCATGACGGAACAGGATGACGCCAGAAAACGCAAGCAGATGGCTCTGCGAGCTTCGGTAACGGCGGCGGTGGTCCTGGCCGTCTTCGCTGCCGGCGGACGCTACGTGCTGACGTGGTTCGGCATCAGCCTGCCCGCTTTCCAAGTGGCGGGAGGGATTGTGTTGGCGATGGTGGCATTGGAAATGGTCCGCGCCCGTCGTCCGACCAAGGAAGGTCCGGGGGAGATTGATGAAGGCGTCGAAAAGGAAGACATCGCCATCACACCACTGGCCGTACCGATGTTGGCTGGGCCAGCGGCCATGACGACCGTCACCGTCCTGATGAATAAGGCAGCGACATTAGAGCAGCAGCTCGCCGTCTATTTCGCTATTCTGGTCACAGCGGTGGCGACGTATGGAGTTCTGCGGCTGGCGGACGGAATCAGCCGATTACTCGGACGAACGGGCATCCAAGTCCTCACGCGTATTTTCGGCTTGATCTTATTGGCCATCGCCGTGCAATTTTTGTTGGACGGCATCCGGGCCGCGCCATGGCCGTGACAAAAGTGACCGTGAAGATAAGGGAACGCCAGAGAATAACGTGTCCATATTATAAGAGGGACATCTCTGTCCCTCGCCTTTTTGGCGGGCAAGAAAGCCCGTCCTCCTGAGCCGCACAGCTTGTTTTCTGACGGGGCCTAACGCGGCCTTCGACCGCAACCAAAGTGGGTGACACCTGCCGGGTGTCACAGCCCGGGTTTCGCCATGCCAGTACGCAGCCGTCTCGGGCCCGTCGCAGCCGGCAGGTGGTGCGAGCCACAAAGATCCACGCACGACGCGCATATCATCCCTGTGCAAAAGACGGAAGAAATTAATGGGGAACGAAACAGCGTTCAGAGAAACATTGGAGAAAGAAGCGACATCACCGATTTCGTGACCGATATCGCCGGAGGGATCGGAACCCGGGACAACACGGGGCGCCCCAAGTGACGCGCATTACGCCAGGAGGAAACAGGATGCGATGGAACAACATAAGCCGGAAAGGTTTGACCGGGATCGTGACGCTGTTGGCCTGTTTTACCCTGATGAGGCCCGTTTGGGCCGCCGAGAAACCTTCGGCTCAGGCCGACCAGCGAGCAGCGAGCCCCTTGGCTTGGGCTCTTGACGACCATTCCGTGGCTTTGAAGGCGGGAGACCAGATCATCTGGCGGTTCTCGTATGCCAAGGAGGCACGCAAGCCCCATTTCCATCCCGTGGCCGTTCCCGGTGGCCCCACGCTCACCGTCAACAGTCCAGCGGATCATCCCTGGCATCACGGTTTGTGGTTCAGTTGGAAGTCCATCAACGGTTTGAACTACTGGGAAGAAGATCGCAAAACCGGACGGTCGCAAGGTCAAACGGAATGGTCGGCACCGAAGATCGAACGGCATGACGATTTCTCTGCCCGCATCGTCCTCGACCTGCACTACCGGCCGCCGGGGAAGGAGCCTGTCCTGCGCGAACGGCGAATTGTGGAAATCTCGCCTCCGACTCAGACGGGCGTTTACACAATGGACTGGACATCGACCTTCACCGCGGGCGATCAGGACGTTCTGCTGGACCGGACCCCGCTGCCGGGCGAACCGGGCGGGAAACCGTGGGGTGGCTATGCCGGCCTATCGGTGCGGTTCGCAAACGATTTTCAAGAAGCTCGGGCCGTTGACGTCAATGGGCCGATCCGATTCGACGGGACCAAGTACCGCGGCCGGTCACCCGCGATGGACTATTCCGGCACGATCGGCGGGGTGACGGCGGGTCTGGCGATCCTCGATCATCCGAGCAATCGCAACGCGCCGACTCCGTGGTATGTCATTCGAGCGAAACCGATGCGGTACATGAGCCCGGCGGTGATCTGTTACGGCCCGATCCAGCTGAAGCCGCACGAGTCCTTCACTTTGCGATACCGCATTCTCGTCCATCCCGATCGATGGAAAGCCCAGCGACTGCGGCAGGGACTCGCTCACTACCGCTGAAAGACCGCGCGTTGTTGGAACAGACCCCGGAAGACGAAGGTTGCCTCCGGAGGTCGTGTGGCCCTTCAGCGGGTAACCGCAGGCATCGGTGAATTGTGGAGTCGGCCTGGGAAGTCGCGTTCAGCTCGCCGTGAATCGGCCGTGGTGAAGCGGCTCCCTTTTTCGAAGAAGGGGCCGAGCCCCTCGATCCGAGAAAAGCGCTCCTCAGTTGTCAGTTGGCCCGAATTACTTGGCGGCGTGGCCTCACCATGGCGCAGCAGCAACCGAAAAGGACCAGCATGGATCGCGGTTCCGGGAGAGTGTCTCATTTCATGTCACTGGCAGCAGATAGGGGTTGCCGTCGCGAACCATCGGAGCCGATAACGGTTTGCCCTAGCAGCGGCGGTATTTGTGACGTCGGCAGATGGCTGTCGCCCGGTTGTTCGAAAACCGGTTGCGAAAGTGACCTTGCAGGGATAAAGTGAAGAGCAGAGGCGAGCACGACGAATCGTGAAGGGGCTTTGATCGCGGATTGGGCCACTGAAAGAGTGCGGCTCCGGCCGAGCTGCGTTGCAAATCTCGTGTTTCATGCACCTTGCTGCTTGGTAGGAGCTTCGCGCTCGCTTGCGGGTGTGGCTCAGTACGAGCTTTGCGCTCCCGCTGGACGGCCAGATCGGCGGTCAGGGCCTTGTGGAGGAGGATTGAGGATGTCTCCCGCAGCCTCGCGGTCGGAGCCCTATCTGGTGTTGACATTGCGATGTCCCTCGAAGCCGGAAGCTTGCCGGCAATGGCGTTTTTCGGGCGAGGAATCGATCCAGATCGGCCGGGCCCCCGACAACGACGTCTGCTTGGCCGACGATCGCGTCTCTCGTTATCACGCCACGCTTTTTTTTGACGGAGCCCATTGGCGTCTGTCTTGTTTTGGACGCAATGGCACTTATGTGGACGGTGTGCGAACGGATCATTGCATTCTGCTGAACGGGATGACGTTGCAACTGGCTCGCATGGGGCCGCGGCTGGTGGTGGAAGTTTCCGGGAGCGCTTCAAACGGCAAGGAATCGGAGGAAACTGAACCGGTCACGGTTTGGTTGGAACGGTTGCGACACGGTGACGAGCAGGCCGCGGAAAAGTTGTGGCAACATTACTTCCAGCAGATTGTGCAGCTTGCCCGCAGTCGGCTGGACAGCGGCTC
>JAADHY010000492.1 GCA_013151585.1 Planctomycetota bacterium | reverse complement strand
CGTCTCGATCTGGTAACCGAGCTTCTCGGTGTAGTTGGAATACTGCGGTTCGAAGTCGTGCACGACCAGTTGCAACCGCTTGACTTTCGGGGCAGCCACGACGGGCTTGACGCCTTCTTCAATCAACCGATAGATCATGTAGTATGTTTCCAGTCCCTCACTGAACTCACCGATGGCGACCAGCACCCGTTTGCCTCTTAGCCCCGACCGCCTGGCTGGCGCCGCCAGTGCTTGGGAAAGGCCCGCCATCGCTGCCGCCACTCCCAACGACCCCGCCACCGCTTGACGTCGAGTCATTCCGCTACCGGTCGTTGTCTTCTTGCCGTGTTTGCTCATTGCTTCCTCCCGATCTCCTTTGCGCTGTTTCAGCGGCCGGGCGACCGCACTCCCAGTTTCCTCAAGGCCGTTTCGATCATGTCCGAGCGGGCCAATCCGTCTCGCCATTCTTGCGGGATACCGGACCAGCCCCAGAACGCGCCGGCGAACTGACCACAAACGGCGCCGGTCGTATCGGCGTCGTCGCCCAGGTTGACGGCCGCCAGCACCGCCTCGCGAAAATCCGCGGCCCGGGAAAAAGCCCACAAAGCCGCCTCCAAACTGCGAACCACGTAGCCGACTCCCTGAATCTCCGGTGGCCGACGTTCCCGGAAACTGCCCGCCGCCACCTCATCCACGGCCGGATGCAGCGGCTCGGATGCCCGCAGCCGACGCAAAATGTCCCAATCGGGCGCCAGAACTTCGTCTCGGGCCAGACCGTGCATCAGAGCGGCCAGCACAACCGCCATGTAGCGACATGCCGAGAGGCATTGGGGGTTGGCATGAGTGGTCAGGCTCGACTCCGCCGCGAGTCTCGCCAGCTCCTCAATCCGATCTGGGAACAGATCGACGTAGCGGATAGGAACCGGAGCCAACCGCATGATCGAGCCATTGCCACAAGCCCACTCACTCCGCACAGCGGAATGATAGGCATCACCGGTCTGTTCAAAGCGAGACAAAGAAGAAACCGTTGTGTTGCCGATGTCGAAGCAGCGGCCGTTTACCGAGTACTCGCCGTGTCTCCACCAAGCGACGTACCGCCGCACCTGATCGTTTAAGTCCCAGCCCGCTTCCCCCAAGCTGTCCGCCAGAGCCAGGGCGAGGCTGGTGTCGTCCGTCCACTCACCCGCATTCAATCCGTGCGGACCGCCAGCGCGATAACCGGTCACCGGCTCAAAGGACCCGGGCGCTCGAAATTCGACCGCCGCTCCCAAGGCATCTCCAATCGCTAATCCCCAGAGTGCACCCGCTCGACGGTCGTCAACTGGGGTGAGCGGATTCGATTTCCAATCGGGCGAAAGGCCAGCCATGAGCAGCTCCTTGATCCTGCAACCGCCGTCATCATATCCCGAAGTCGGCACGCCTGCTACGCAATTGATCCAAAACAGCGGATCGCGCCGAAACGGATGAGCCCACGCGAAGGGTGGCAAACTTCTTGTTCCTGTGTTAGAAACGCGATGCGGATTGGGGCGCGACAGTCACGTCCATCAGGAGGCAAGACTGTGGTCACGACAACTGGCGCTTTGGGGCCATCGCGGTCGCCGGTACCGTTACTGGGCCGCCTGTCGCTGATGATGTTTTTGCAGTATTTCGTCCAAGGCTGCTATCTGCCGATTGCGTCGCTCTACGTAGCCCAGACCTTGGGATTCACTCCTCGGCAGGTCGGCATCTTCGTGGCGGCGTTGGCCGTCGGGCCGGTCTTGGCTCCGTTTTTGATCGGGCAGGTGGTCGACCGAGCGTTCGCGACCGAGCGGGTCATGGCGTTCTGCCATTTTGTTGGTGGAGCCTTGATGCTCGCGCTGTTTTTCCAAACGCAGCCGGTTCCGGTCATTGTGATCGGCACGGTCTATTCGGTGTTGTATGTCCCCACAATGATGCTGTCCAACTCGCTGGCCTTCCACCACTTGAAAGACAGCGACATGGAGTTCCCTTGGATTCGGCTGTTCGGCACATTGGGGTATATCGTACCGGCGTATTTGATCGAGTTTTGGTGGCTCTACGGCTTGAAGGGGGATGAGCTGAATCAGGCTCGCGGGATCGTCTTTGTCTTTTCCGGCGTCGTCGGGTTGATCATGGCGGCCTATTGTTTAACGCTTCCTCACACTCCGGCCCAGAAGCGCGAGGATCGACGATACGCTCCGGGAGCGGTCATCGCCATGCTGCGCGAGCAGGCGTTCCTGGTTCTGGTCGTCGTGAGTTTTTTCATCGCCATGGTGCATCAGTTTGTCATCGTGTGGTATGGCCCTTTCATGCGCACGATTTTGGATACCGGAGGTTGGGGGGCTTACGAGCAGACCATCAGCTCGCTCGGACAAATCTGCGAGATCGGCGTCTTGGCGATCCTCGGGTTTATGATCAAACGGTTCGGCTTCAAGGCCACGCTGCTTTTGGGCGCGACAGCCTACTTGTTGCGGTGTGTTCTGTTTTCCTTGGTCTTCAGCATCGACCCGCCGTTCCTGGGAAAGTTGATCTTGGGAGCCATCGGACAGGGGCTCCATGGCTTCTGCTTCGGTTGTTTCTTAGCCGCGGCTTACATGTACGTTGACCGCATCGCGCCGAAAGACATCAAAGGCAGCATGCAAACGTTGTACGGGGTTTTTGTCATCGGCCTTGGCTTTTTCGTGGGCGGCTTGGTCGGCGGCGAAGTGGGCGACTGGTTCAGTACGGAAATCAATGGCGAAACCCATTATGACTGGACCAGCATTTGGCTGGTCTGCACGATCTTTTGTGCGGTCTGTGTGTTGGCCTTCGCAGCGTTTTTCCCAAAAGAACTCCCATCCCGCGATTTCCAAACAGCGGAAGAAAAAGCCTGAGTTGGCCTGACGATGACCGCAGCAAGAATTCAGTTATCGGCAGGCGCTAGCTTCCGGTGTCCCTCTTAGGCCGAACAGACCGCGAGCTGGCGCCTTGCGTTCGCGATGATGTCCCCTGTTCGCGCAGTCTGGACGCACGCTACAGAAATCGCAAATTTCGCTAAGATCGCGGCTTTTGCTTTGGCGGGGCGCGATGTTGTGCGGTCCCACGAGGCGCGTTGGCAGCCGGGGACCTGAGGATGTTGGATTGCAGTCGGATACAACATTGCGGGGAGGATGATGGACGGCGATCGCCACACGCAATTCGGACAGGGGCCCCGACCACAGCGGGAAAATCGCGAGGGCTTTTCCGTCAAGAAGTTGATACTCGGCTTTGTCTTGGTGGTCGTTTTACTCATGATTGTGGTCGCGCTGATGTTGCCGGCTGTCCGTGTGGCTCGGCCGGCGGTAGTGCCGAAACAACTTGAAACAAATCGCGCTAGCCCTGCACAACTACGCGGACGACTGGAACGCCTTTCCGCCCGCGTTTACGGTCGACGCCGATGGCAATCCGCTTCACAGTTGGCGGACGCTGCTTTTGCCTTATCTTGACTATGCGGCACTTTATGGGCGGATCGACCTATCGAAACCGTGGGATGCTCCAGCCAATGCGGAAGTATTCCGGGCGTTGGTAACAGTCTATCAGTGCCCTTCGGCTGATTGTCCGCAGACGCACACAACTTACTTGGCAATCGTCGGCGAGGGAAGTTGTTTCCCGGGGGCGAAACCTTTTTCGCCGAAAGGCATTCGCGACGGTCGCTCACAGACGCTGATGGTGGTCGAGGTGGACAACGCCCAGGCTGTGCCGTGGATGGCTCCGAGGGATGCGGACGAAGCGATCCTGCTCAATGTGGGGCGAAGAGGAGGCCTGGCGCACGAAGGTGGCTTTCATGGGGCATTCGTCGATGGAAGCGTGCTGTTTCTATCGGCTCAAATGTCGGCGGCCGATCGCCGTGCGCTGATTTTCGTTTTCGGAAACGATAAATAGGCCGGTGGAGCGACCGGTTGGCGATTTATCGAGTGCTGAGTCCCGCGGTTGGCGGTCGGAATTGTAGCCATCGTCCGCGCGAGCATACTCGGATGAGCTCGAAAACGCTCAGTGGGACCAGCCAGCTCGCCCAGGCAGCCACCGGGTTAAACCACGGTGCGTCCACACCAAGCTCTGTGGCAGCCCCGCCAATTATTCGGATCACCACGGCGGCGCACAAAAGGAGGAAACACCGTCCCATCCAGAGCTGATGAAGGGCAAAACGCCTCTGCACAGCGTGCCGCCAGCCGATCACGACACAAAAAGCCGTGAGAACGGACAAAACGGAAAAAGAAAGGGTCGCTACGGGTCCGGCCGATGCGTACAGCCCCATCCAAGACCCGCTCGGCAGCAAGAACAGCAAGACGTTGATCGCTTGGACTCGCCCAATCCATCGATGCCAGGTCGGAAATCTCCTAAGGAGCCATCGGCTGACGAGAACCAATCCCAAGACAAGCGATACGGGCCCCGCGGCAAGATGGACATAGAAAGCGACGCAGTAACCCTGGAAAAAATAGCATTCCCGTCCGCGCAAGAAATCCGACTGGAAGTCAGGCGGAAAATAATCCCGATATCCAAGGATTACGGCGGCCGTGACTTTCAGAATCAGCAGGCCTGTCAGCAAGACCACGCAACGTTGTAACGTCGTCAACATCTTCGTCTGCCTGTTCTCCTCGACGTCCCGTGAGCGCGTTTTGATCATGCAGCTTTCGGTCGGCTCCTACCCACAACGGAAAACGAATCTTGTCCAGTGCACCGTCTGTCTTGGAAATCTTGTCACTTCACGGCGGCATCTGAGATACGTTTGGCGGGCCGACTCCGAGCGACCTCGCACTGCCTTGGTTTTTCGGGATAGGCGGACCGCTTGAGATTCGCAATTTGTGGGATCAGCCGATGGCTCATGACTGTCGAGCGAGCTGAGGACGGTCGCTCACGCGATGGGATTTGCGTTCGATGCCGCTGCCTGCCACGGGGCCAGAGCGAGACGTAGGTTGCCCCGCGTGCGGTCGTCAAGGCGGCTTCCACAAATCGATCGGTTTGGCGGCGTCGGTGCGGAAGGGGAGCTCGATCTTGCGGCCGCAGCCGGCGGAGGCGTAGGCGGCGAAGATGATCTCGAGGACAGCACGGCCGTCCTCGCCGGTGACCCGCGGCGGCCGGTCCCGAGCGACGCAGTCGACAAAATCTTGCATCTCCTGCCAGAAGCCGTAGTTCCATTCTTCTTCGTAGATGGCAAAGGACCAGCCCTTGGTCGTCGCCGCTTTCTCGACGGCGTAGTCGTAACCTTCGGCACTGTAGACTTCGATCGAGTTTCCGTGCAACAGGTCGGCGTAGGCGACGCCCTTGGAACCATAGGCCTCGGCGCGGTCGTCCATGCCACCGAGTTTCGTCCAGCTTTCCTCGGCCAGCGCGACGCAGCCATTCTCGAATTCCAGGATGATGAGTGCATTGTCGTCGCCGCGTGTTCGGTCGCGGTGCGCCTGAGTGCTCATCTGAGCGTACACGGAGCGGATCGCCGCACCGTTGAGCATCCACCGGAAAAACTGAATGGCGTGGCAGCCCATGTCCATGGCTACGCCGCCTCCGCTGCGATCGACGTCCCAGAAGTGATCGGCATGCGGCCCGTCGTGTTTTTCGCTTTGCTTGATCAACGTGGGCTCGCCCAAGGCGCCGCTGTCGAGAAGCTGCTTCAGCCGAACGTATTTGGGCGCGAAGCAGAGTTCCTCGGCGTACATGAGTTTCACGCCGGCACGACGGCAGGCTTCGATCATGCGGTCGGCTTCGGTGAGGTTCAAGCACATCGGTTTCTCCAGAACCACGTGTTTGCCGGCCGCGGCGGCGTCGCAGGTTTGTTCGCAGTGAAGATGGTTCGGAGTGCCGATCACGACCAGGTCCAGTTCGTCCATTTCGAGCAGCCGTCGATGATCGGTGAAACGGTGAGGGATCTGGAACTGCGCGGCGAACCGATCGACGTGTTCGACCGTCGGCGAACAGACCGCCATCAGCTCTGCCTGCGGACACTGCTTCAGCGCCCGAGCGTGTATTGACGACACGAAGCCCGAACCAATCAATCCGACTCGTACTGTTTCCGCCATGGCTGTCGTTCCTGAAAAAGAGGAGAGCGGAGCGTCTAGAGCCGAGAGCGGGAAAGACGCATCGCCAACTGCAAATTGGCAGTTGCAAATTGCAAATTATGCACTCCGGACTCAAGCATGCGGCCCCTCAACCCTTCTCACTGTTCCGCGAAGAATCCCTGCAAGAACTCCGCCAGCGTTCCCTCGTAGACCGCCTCGGCCAAATGCTCCACACCGCGCTGGTTACCCCACGAGTAGTAAATGACGACTTTGCCTTCAAACTCACACAGGTCGAAATCGGAATTGTTGATGTTGACCGCCGTGGCGATCCGTCGCCGCTCTTCGGAAGTCAGCGCCAGATTGGCGATCTGCCGATCTTCGGGTGAGTGGCGCAGGACGGGGTTCAGCGGACTGCTCTCCCAATGGATCAAGTCGCGCGAACGGACCAGGTACGTCTCGTAGATGCGCCCGGGACGAGCCTCCAAGTAAAACATGTAGTAAGTGCCGTCCAAGAACCGAATCGACGGGCAGGCGGAATAGCGGTCTTTGGTGAAGACGTGCGGCTCGGGCAGCAACTTCCAGTGAACCAAATCCTTTGATTCGGCGAACCGGTTCGTGAAAGCGCGCCCGACCACCTCTTTCGGCTTGCCCACCTCGAAGGCCATGATGTACCGATCGCCGGCCTTGCAAACGGACGTGTTGTAGATCGCCCAGCCCGGCTGTTTCATGGCCGTCGCGGACGACCAGTGCTTCAAATCCTTTGACCAGAAGACGTAGATCGTGTCGGTCCCCCAGCCCTTCACGCCGTAAACGTAAACGGTCTGAGTCGGCTCGTCGACGTAGGCGCACCCGAGATTGTGTCCGGCCGCGAACGCCGGTGTCGGCTCCCCCGTGGTCACACGGATGAACCGGAAATAGGACCGTCCCGTCTTGTTCTTCCGGTACCGGGTGCGCACATACTCGAAGCGATACAGCTCACCGCGAAACACGATCGGTGTCGCCTCGACCAAATCGCAATCGATCGTCCCCAGCTTGCGGATCAACGGCTTCGCCGGGCTTCCTTGCGGCGGAGCCGCGGCTGCGAGCGATGCAGTCAACAAAACGGTGGCGCTTATCAGAAAACGTGCAGCGCGAGGATCACCGGCGGCCAGTTTCATTCTTTCGTCTCCCCTTCAAACTCCCACGTCTTGACTGGCTTTTCCGGCTGCGTACGTGAACAGACACGAATCCAGTCGATTTCGAGCGGTTGGCGGGCCGGGCCCGGGTCCAGACGCAAGCGGTTCACGCCGTGTTCGGCGGGCAGTGATGCCGAGTACTCGTAGAATTGGCCGTCGAGAATCAGTTTGATCCGAACCCGGCGTTCCCGTGCAAAGGAAGGATAGCGGTCGTTGGACCAATACAGCCACGCTTCGTCGCCTGCCATGCCGGGCCCGACGGTTCTCAGGCGGAACTTCACAATCACGTTTCCTCGGACCGGTCCGAAGCGGCGAGACACGAGCACCGGACGGTTGCCTGTCGGTTCGACGCGCAGCACGCCGCTCTTCCGCTGCACTCGGCAGTCGCTCTGGGCCGACCAAATGCCGGGCGGAATGTATTTGGGATTGGGTTTCGGCAGCACGGCCCCCACCTCTTGCAGCCACTCTTCCAGACGCTCGCGCAGGGCGCGGACGCGGTCGGGCATTTGCCGAGCCAAGTTGGTCGTCTCGCCCAGGTCGCGGCTCAGGTCATACAGCTCATCCTCTTTTTCATAGAAATGAATCAGCTTGAATCGGCCCTGGCGGATGACCGACGAGGCTTTCTCCGGCCCTCCGTGCGGGAAGTGCCAGAAAAGGGCGTCGCGGTCTAATGAGCTCGCCCCTTTCAACAGCGGCACGATGCTGACGCCATCGGGAGCCGTGCCGGGCCGTCGTGTCACGCCGGCCATCTCTAGAATCGTCGGATACAAGTCCGTGCTGACGGCCGGCACGTCACAGACGCTGCCCGGTCGAACGACACCGGGCCAGATGAAAATCGTTGGTTCGCGCAGGCCCCCTTCATAAGTGTTCCCTTTGCCGCCGCGGAGCGGGGCGTTGGACGTGATGTGCATGTCACCGATTCGTTTCAGCGCCTCGCCGACCACGCGGCCGTTTTTCAATCGGATCGGTTCCGTCTGAATCCGATCGTCAGCCACGACCGGTCGGTTGCGGCGGCGCGGAATGCGTTCCAGACCGCCGTTATCCGAGGTGAAAATGACGATGGTCCGATCGGCGAGCTGCAGATCGTCGAGGGCCTTCATCAGCCGGCCGACGTTTTCATCCAAGCTGTGGATCATGGCCGCCACGACCGGATTGTGCTGCGGCGCTTTCAGGTCGGCCTTGGCTCGGTAGTGCTCGAAAAGCTCCTTCTTGGCCTGCCACGGGCTGTGAATGGCGTAGTGAGGCAAGTACAGAAAAAACGGCCGGTCGCGGTGCGCTTTGATGAACCGGATCGCCTCGTCGGTGACCCGGTCCGTGATGTACTCGCCCGGCGGCCCGCTGGTGACCGTGCCGGCCCGGAAACCGTACGGCGAAAAATACGTGCCGTCGGGACCGGGGTCCGGAGCTCCGTGGAACGAGAATTCGAAGCCTTGTCGCTCGGGCCAATGCTCGGGCCGGACGCCCAGATGCCACTTGCCGATGTGAGCCGTCGCATAGCCAGCATCCCGCAGCGCCTCGGCCAGCGTGTACTCGGACGGCTCCAGATAGCGCTTGCTGAGCGGATACAAGTACCGCTGCTCGGGCGCCGCCACCTTCTGGTAATGCGGGCCAGGGCCGGGCAAGGGCGGCAAATGGCCGGCCGGAGTTGTGATCCACAGCCGAGCCGGCGCCTTGCCGGTCATGATGCTGGCTCGAGTCGGCGAACAGATCGGCGCGGCCGCATAGAAGTTGGTAAAACGCATGCCGCGACGGGTCAACGCGTCGATGTTCGGCGTTTCGTAGAACTTCGAGCCGTTATAGCTGACGTCGGCCCAACCCAGGTCGTCGGCCAGGATCAACACGATGTTGGGCCGCTGGGGCTTGGTCGGAGCCGCGCAGGCTGGATCGCAACGGTCGTAGCCCGCGAAAAGCACCATTGCCCCCAGCAAGAGCGCCCGTCGTGGGCCGAAGACAGCGAGGAGACCGAGCCCGCTTTCGTGACCGCGTGACTGTCTCATTGAAGCATACTCCTGCAGTCGTCTGGTTGTCGTCTTTCAAAAGGCCAAAAGGCCGCCATTCCTTTCGGTTACTGTGGTTTCAGTAGCGTTTTCGG
Source organism: Planctomycetota bacterium (assembly GCA_013151585.1). Classification (GTDB taxonomy): domain Bacteria; phylum Planctomycetota; class Planctomycetia; order Planctomycetales; family Planctomycetaceae; genus JAADHY01. Next base: position 6,058 of record JAADHY010000492.1, on the reverse strand, counting down.
GTTCGACGAAAGCAGCGGTGGGATGCCTTGAAGCTGGACGTAGAAATCTTCCATTGGTCCGGTCGTGGGGCGGCGGAGCTGCAGCCGCCAGACCTGACCTTGTTGTGTCTTGGTCGGTCGGCCGACGAATTGCTCGGGCGAAGTGATCGCCGGACGGCTCCAAACCTGGTTGCCCTCCGGGTCGAAAACCGCCGCGCCGACGGCTTCCCGGCCTTCTCCGAAGATCCGCACGCCGAACTCTTTCGTCCCTGCCGGAACGTAAAAGAAAAAGTCGCCCGTTGCCCCGATCAACTGGATGCGGCCCTTTTCGCCGGAAACGCAGGCTGGATGCGAGGCGGAAAGCATCTGCACCCGGTTGGCTCCGCAGTCAATCGGCACGCGATACAACCCCGTCTCCGCAGCCTCGAACGACAGCGTCGCGTCCTGCTGAAACGGCAACCGACCGACTGCGAGCGTTTTTCCAGACGGCGCCATTACGGTCACGGCAATCGGCCGTCCGCTGTACTTGCCGACCTGGAGGTGTCGAAGGGTGAAAGAAACGCGATCACCGCGGCGAGCGAAAAGGACGAACGTGGCCTCGTGCCGCAGGCTGAAAGGCCGCAGCTTGACATCGTCGGCCGTCCAGCTCTCGATGAGCGGCCGCCAGCGTTTGCTGTGCGTGTCGTAGCGCGGGAACCGTTTGAACGTGCGGCCGAACCGAATCGCATCGAGCCACTTCGGTGTGATGACGTGACGTGTGTCGGCGCGGCCGCGACGCACGAGGAACGTTCCCGTCACGTCAACCAAGCGGAATCCGCCCGCCCAATCGTTGAACTTCATCAGCGGCCGGTCGACGGTATCTTCCACCACGCAATCCTCAAACGAGACGTTCCCCTGGTCTTCGTTTTCGTTGGCTCGCGTCAAAAACAGAATTGTGGGCGTCGCTGGGTCTTTCGGCGCTGGCCGCACGAATCGGCAACGCACGAAGTGCAGACGACAGCCGCTGGCTGCTGCGGATTGTCACAGCCGGTCCGCGCCCGTCGGCGAAGGTGCAATCGATGAATTCGGCCAGCCCGCGGGCCGGCCCGTCGGAGTTGGCACGCGCCAGCGTGAAGGCGAAAGCAGACCGGTTCGACCCCCGAGCCACGCACTTTTCCAAACGAATCGAAATCGGTTCGGATGCGCCCGTCAAATTGGGCAGATAGAAGGCGTAGCCGACGCCGGCGTTGTCCTCGGCGACGCACCGGCGCATCACGCACCGGACCAACTTCTCGGTTGCGTGGTTGGGTTCGAAATCAATGCCGGCCGCCGGCGGCGTGCCCGCCGTGTTTTTCATTACCGTGTCCTCGATCAGCAGGTCCTCGGCCGTGATCACGCTGATTCCCTGCCGGTAATTGCGATCGCAAACCACATCTTTGATGTGGATGTTCTTGTTGGTGACGCCGCGCCGGGCCGTACCCAGGTAGATGCCGTCCCCGCCGCTTTCAGCCAGGGTCAAACCGTAAATCTTCACGTTCCGGCTGCTCTTGATGTTCAGCACATGCCGCCATTCCGCCTTGGCATAGGGCGGCCGGTCGTAGTCAGAGCGGTGCATGCGCAAGATGGCACCGTAGCCGATCAACGCGACGTTCTCTTGCAGAATGATGTGGAAAAGTGAGTCGTTGCCGCCCTTGAACTCACCCCGCTTGGCTTCGACCACAGCGCCTTTCTCAAACACGATTTCGATGTTACTGGGCACGCGCAGCGGGCGCACGATCCACGGTCGGCCCATGTTCTCGACAATCAGCCGTTTGACGCCGGAGTCCAGGGCTGCCTGCAGTGTGTCCGTGGCGTCCTCGGAATCGAAGCCCCACCACGACGCCTTGGCCTCAGTCAGCCGGCCCGCGCGGACTTTCGCAACCGCTTCAGGGTTTCCTCGGTGCTGAGTTCGTTTCTGCTGCGCCTGGGCGGGCTCGGCGTCCAAAGCGCGGAATACCGCAACCAAAGTCAGCAAGCTCACCCACGCTTTCGTGTTCATTCCCGTAAGACCTTTCAATCGATGTCACTGTTCGGCCATGCGTCCGCTACGGCCCGGTCGGTCGGAAATGTCCGCAGCCTCGCGATTTCGGCTTCCGGTGCGATGGCCGAGACGGCCACCGCATTGGACAAAACAAACTGTCAGCCGCCCATTCGCCGAAGCGGGGAGGTTGGTTCTCGTCGCCAATCGCCGTTGCTCAGAGTGGCAAAAACCAGCCCGGGATGCAACGGTTGACCAATTGCAATGGTGAGGCGAAGCGGGGGGCGGTGAGGAAAACGGCTGCAGCCGTGTTAGCTCGGAACGCTCGAAAAAACAGTCGACCGCCATGGGCAGAATTGACATGCCCGGCCCGGCGGTCGACACTGGTCGCGAAACCCTGACGAAAGTCGGCGCGCCCTCGTTCGTCCGAATAGCTGCAGTGAGTCGGCAGCAACGTGGCGGCTGTTTGTCGTGAATGAACGAACTTGTTGAAGAGCACCGGAGTCGGCGCGCAGCGGCGAGGGGGACCTAGACATGTCTTTGCATGGTGTTGCCGTTTATGTGTTCGTTACCGCCCTGATCGGCGGCGAACCGACGGTGCAGGCTGATGTGGTCGTCGTGGGAGCGACGCCGGCGGGCATTGCAGCGGCCGTTGCCGCGGCTCGCGAAGGCTCGCGCGTGGTGCTGTTGGAAGAATCGGGGCACGTCGGCGGCATCGTCAGCAGCGGGCTCACCAATGCCGACATCATCCGCCGTCAGGCAGTGGGAGGCCTCTTCTTTGAAATGACGCGCCGTGTGCTTGCCCACTATCGGGACACGTATGGTCCTGACTCGGAGCAGGTTCGAGCCTGCCGCAATGGGTATTTCTACGAGCCGCATGTCATCGAGCGAGTTTTTGAGCGGATGATTTCCGAGCGGAGAGGGCTGCGTCTTTTCCGCCATCATCGCTTCAAACGGGCTATCGTGGACGGCGACCTTGTGAAAGGTGTCGTGGTCGAAGACCTGATTGGTCGAGGACGTCAGGTCTCGGTCTACGGTCGGGTGTTTATCGATGCGACCTACACCGGGGACGTCGCTGCGTCAGCGGGCGTGGCCTACCGAGTGGGGCGGGAAGGCCGCGACGAGTACGGCGAGCGACATGCCGGAAGGATCTATGCTCGCTTCGGGCACGACGAGCTCTTGCCAGGATCGACGGGCGAAGGCGATGCCGGCGTTCAGGCGTATTGTTTCCGCTTGTGCTTGACGGACAACCCTGACAACCGCGTTCCGCTGCCCAAGCCGGATCGATACAACCCTGATGACTACCGATATCTGCTGGAAGACATCCGCGAGGGACGCGTACGGAGCATTCGGGAGGCCGTGCAGTTTATTCCGATGCCGAACGGCAAGTTCGAGATCAATTCCAACCATCCCGATCCCAAGCGGGGCGGGCCGAGCGAATCGCTGGATTTGGCTGAAGAGAATTGGGGCTATCCTGAGGCGAGCGGTGAGGAGCGGGAGCGGATTTTCCGCCGCTGTTGGAACCACAACCTCGGGCTGCTCTGGTTCTTGGGGCACGATCCGCGAGTCCCTGCCAGCTTTCGTCGCGATATGCAGCGATTCGGGTTGTGCAAGGACGAGTTCGTCGACAACGCGCACCGTCCGTGGCAACTTTACGTGCGCGAGGCCCGTCGGATCGTCGGGCAGTTCGTGTTCACGGAGAATGAGGGACAGATCGACGCCGAGTTGGCTCGCACATGCGTCCGGCCGGACTCAATCGCGGTCGCCGAGTTCCCGTGGGATTGTCACGGAGTCCACAAGTTCGACCCGAAGCACCCCGGCATGCGCGAAGGGTACTTTTACATCCGGCACGCTCCGATTCAGGTTCCGTACGGGGTTCTGTTGCCGCGTCGAGTTCGTCGGTTGCTCGTTCCGGTCTGCTGCTCGGCCAGCCATGTTGGTTATCAGTCGCTGCGAGTCGAGCCGACATACATGGCGTTGGGCGAGGCGGCGGGGGTCGCGGCGCACTTGGCCTGCGTCCGAAACGTCGAGCTGGATCAAGTGCCGAAGGATCTCTTGCAGATTGCGCTGGTGGAACGAGGCGCCGTCGTGACGTACTACGGGGATTTGCGATTTGATCATCCGGCGTTCGCCGCGTTGCAGTTTCTCGGGGCACGTGGCTTGAATCCCGGTTACTTGGCCACGCCTGACCTGAAGCTGACGCGGCGCATGGGTTGGATCAAACTGAAGAGGATCGCGAGCTTCATGGGGCTGCGATGGGAGCCGCCATCAGATCGCCCGGAGGACTCTTTGCGGGAAGAAGACGTTGTCGAATGGCTGGAGCAACTTGGTTGGCCAACAGGGCGAGGTCGGCCGAAAGGACGCGGCGAAAAGATCTTGACGCTCAGTCAGTTTGCTCAAATCATTTACACCTCGTACAGACGCGCCCGTGGGGAAAAACCTCGGCAGGGTCAGGAAAACGCGGCTGTCGTTCGTCCTGCGAGCGATCCAGTCTCGTGTGCGCCGAGCCCCAAAAGTGAACTGCCAGTATCTGTGAAGCGTCCGACCGGATGACGGATCGGTGTGGAACCGAGACGCGGCGCATGAGAAAGCTCATCTTGCGGCAATATCAGAGTCCCGGCGACATCCTGATGCTCACGGCCGCCGTCCGGGATCTGCATCGCGCCTACCCGGGTCGCTTTCTGACGGATGTTCGCACCACCGCGCCGGAAATCTGGGAACACAACCCCCATATCACGCCACTGGATGAGGCCGATCCCGACGTCACAGTACTCGACATGCACTATCCACTCATCCACCAGAGCAATCGGGCACCGTATCATTTCATCCACGGCTTCGTCCAATACCTGGAGAGCGTCCTAGGGCTGAAGATTCCGGTCACCGAGTTTAAGGGCGACGTCCATCTGTCGGAGGAAGAGAAACGTTGGATGTCGCAGGTGGAGGAACTCGGGCACCGCGGCGAATTCTGGATCATCGTGGCCGGCGGAAAATATGACTTCACGGCGAAATGGTGGGATCCGGCTCGATACCAGAAAGTCGTCGATCATTTTCAGGGCCGAATCCAGTTCGTGCAGTGCGGGGCGGATGGCGATTGGCATCCGCCGTTGAAAAACGTCATCGATCTGGTCGGGAAAACAGATATTCGCCAATTCATTCGTTTGATGTATCATGCGAGCGGCGTGGTCTGCCCGGTCACGTTCGCCATGCACTTGGCGAGTGCCGTGGAGACGAAGCCGGGAACGCGGCGAGATCGGCCGTGCGTGGTCATTGCGGGAGGTCGTGAGCCGCCTCATTGGGAAGCCTACCCGCATCATCAATTCCTCAGCACGAACGGAGCGCTGCGGTGCTGCGAGGGAGGCGGCTGCTGGCGGGCCCGTTGTCAACGCGTCGGAGACCGCCATCCCAAAGACTATTTCGACCTCTGTGTCGATCCGGTGCCGGTCTCGCCCGACCTCTGCATCCCGCGGTGCATGGACATGATCACGGCGGACGACGTAATTCGACGGATTGAACTTTATTGCCAAGAACGGACGCCCCGACGAGGCCGGATGCGAATGCTTCGAGAGATGGAAACCTCGCAAGTTCGCACTGATTCCGCGACGCCCGTGCCGGAGCAATCCCAAGAAACGCCTTGCAAGCAGCGCGTCCTTCTGGGGTTTCTGCACGGACTCGGGGACGCCGTCCAATTCACCATTGTGCTGCAGCATCTGCGGCAGGCTCGGCCCGATTGGAAGATCGATGTGGTCTGTCGCGCCGGAACGCACACCGCACTGGCTTGGCTGTGCCACCAGGTTTTCCCTGTGAGGCTAGCGCCCGACCGAAAAGTGGATTTTTGCGGCGGACCTGAGCCAAAGCCGGAAGACTACGAATGGACCTTCGAACTGGATTGGCCGGAAAGCCCCATCGCCTATCGCGACTGGCCGTCAACGAAGGTGACGTACACGCTGAAGGAAGTTTTCCACATCGAGCCACAGCCAGAGCTGTTCCACTACCGGATTCCCCTGGGCGACGAGGCTCGCGAGCGGACGGCCGCCTACTTGAGCGATATCTGCGGGACCGGCCCTGCTCCCAGCGGCCGCTACC
>JAADHY010000413.1 GCA_013151585.1 Planctomycetota bacterium | reverse complement strand
TTTTTCGGCCGCCCACCGACGCCTGGAGGGCATTCTGGGACGCATCCGTTCGAACTGCAAGCGAACCGCGAAAACTCGGCAACGCGCACAACATACTTTGCCACCCGGACGAGCGGCCTGAGAGACTCCACTCTTCGCCTTACGCCTTTGCAAGAGGAAGTAACGGACGAACCGAGCTGACTCCCGGTGTTTCCTCACGACGCGAGAAAGCCCGGCCGTACACTCGGTTGCCGCTCTCATCTGGCATTCGGGCCCTTTTCTTCCGGCGCGCGAGACGGACGTCGTTCGGTCCGCCGGCGTGAGTCCATCCCCCTCGAAGCAACGAACCCGCGCGCCCCTCAATTGGACAAGAGAGGCCCGCCCGTTATCCCAGTGACCAGGGCTTCCGGTACTCGTAGTGCAACAAATCGTTCGCTTCTTCGCAGTTGGTGAACCGTTCCTTTTCGGCATCCCACTGCAAGCGCTGGCCGATGGTCAGCGAGATATTGGCCATTAGGCTCATGCTCGTCGAACGGTGCCCGATCTCGATATCCGCGTTCGGCTTTTCCCGCGTGCGCATGCAGTCCAGGAAGTTCCGAGTGTGGAGGAGGGTCAAATCGGCGTTGCCCTGATCGGCTCGAACCTTTTCCGGCTTGACACGCGGCTTCGTTTTCTTCTGGAATTGTCCCGGACGTTCCGGAATGACCGTGTAGGCTCGCGTGTCGGCGTAGACCGTCGCCAGCAAGCCGCGCAGCTCGATCTCACCACTGGCCAGTGCCGGATTCGAGCTGGTTTCGTATTGACCGAAAATCGCGAGCCGCCCCGAAGCGAACTGGAACGTCACTTCCATCGTATCCGGGATGGTGCGGTCGTCGTTCACTCCAAAGCGTCCGCCCATCGCACAGACCGCCGAAGGAGCCAGTTCTCCGCAGCACCAACGGATCGCATCCAAATAGTGCACGCCCCAGTTGGCCATCTGCGAGGAATAAAGTTGCCACCATCGGAACTTATAGGGTGCGATGTTGTACTGGAAAGGCCGCTCCGGCCGCGGGCCGAGCCACAAATCCCAGTCGAAGTCGGGAGGCGGATTGGCGGGGCGTTCGCGGCCAATCCCGTTGGGGTACATGTTGCTCAGCCGGTAAGCCCGACTGACGCAAATCTTGCCGAACTCGCCGGCCGTTGTGCGTTTCGCCAGTGACCGGTACAACGGGGAGCTCCGGCGGTGAGTGCCGACTTGAACAACCCGCTTGTTCCGACGGGCCGCTTCGACCATCTTCCGGCCTTCGTAAATGGTGACCGACAATGGCTTCTCGACATAGACATCCTTCCCCGCCTGGCAGGCGGCGATCGTTTGGATGGCGTGCCAGTGGTCTGGCGTCGCAATGACGACGGCATCGATGTCCTTCCGATCCAGAACGTGACGGAAGTCTGTGTAACGTCCCACGTCGCCATCAAAGTGTTCGCCCATCTTGGGGATCCGCCCCCCCAGAGACTTAATTAGCCGTGAATCCACCCGGCTCGCGTCCCGCTCCACATAAGGCTTGTAGACGTCGCACAGAGCGGCGACCTGAGCATCCTTGTGTTTCATGAACGCGTGTAGAAGCTGAGTCCCCCGATTCCCGACGCCGATAAACCCCAAACGAATCCGCTCGTTTGCTCCGAGGACCCTCGCAGCACTCGCGGCAGGCTGTCTAGCCGCGGCCGCCAGCACAGCCGCCGCCCCCGCCGTGTGAAACGCTCGTCGGCTCAGTTTCTCCGCCATTGGTTCTCTCCCCTCTGTGAATCCAAACCTCGGAAAGACTGACAGGAACCAGACCGCCCGGGCCGTTGTTCCCCGTCGGTATGGGGTGATCGTAACACATTCTCTGAGTCTCTGCACGCCAGCGCGCTGAGCTCGGGCTTTCCGCAGCACCACGGTGCACACGGAGCGCTCCGACCGCTATTCTATCGAAGATCATCTCGCTCCTTCAGCCGGCGGACGGCACGCAGGGCATGAGTTTCCCCATGCGGCTCCAGGAGCCCGAATGACGGTTCATCCGCGATGACTTCTTCTTGACGACCGAAATACATTAGAGGATCGCGTGTACGAGACCCATACCCATACCCCGTTGTGCAAGCACGCTATTGGCGAACCAGAGGAGTATGCTCAAGTCGCCAGCGATCGCGGCCTGCGCGGATTGATCGTGACTTGTCATAACCCGATGCCCGACGGCTTCGGCAGCCACGTGCGCATGGCTCCAGAGCAGCTCGATGAGTACCGGGAGCTGGTCGGCCGAGCTCGAGCCCGCTGGGCGGGGCGTCTGGACATTCGCCTTGGAATCGAAGCGGACTACTTTCCCGGTTACGAAGCCTGGTTGGAACGCCAGCTCACATCAGTCGATTTCGACTACGTCCTCGGTGCCGTCCACCCGCAGTTGCCGGAATTCGAGGCCCGGTACGGCGGTGGAAGCGAGTTCGAGTTTCAGCGCACGTATTTTCGCTTGTTGGCCGAGGCAGCCGAGACGCGGCTCTTCGATTGTCTGGCTCACCCCGACGTGATCAAAAGCGTTCGGCCGGCCCATTGGCAGCCCGAAGCGATCCTCGACGACGTGCGACGCGCGCTGGACCGAATTGCACCGACGGGAGTTGCCCTGGAGATCAATACTTCGGGAGCCCACAAGGATTACCCGGAAATGAATCCCTTTCCGGTCATGTTGGCCGAAGCTCGGCGGCGGGAAATCCCTGTGGTCATCGGTTCCGACGCCCACAGGCCCGAACGGGTCGGCGCGCTGTTCGAGCAAGCTTTAGACCTGGCCGAGCGGGCCGGTTACCAACAGGTGAGCTACTTCCTCGGTCGGAAGCGCCATGCCATCACCCTCGATGCGTTTCGTGAGGTGCTTCGCCCGGTCCAGGCCGACTCGACCTCGGACAGTTCCCCCAGCAGTGGATGAAACCGATTCAGCGGCTGACAGCGGTGGAGCCGCGGCCTCTGAAAAGGCACGGCCAGACGAAAGGAAGAGCGGCCCCAACGGCCGTGACCCGGCACCGCCCCGCGGGCGTCGGACCGACCGCCGCACGTTCTGCGGCGGCCCTTGGCCCATCACTCGAGCGGACCGGCGACGTAAGTCTCCGGGTGATTTCCCTGGGGATCACTTCGCCCTGGGGAGCAGCCGATCTCCGCTGCATGGAGTCGGAGGCGCGGCGTTTTGGGCCCTGTTCCCTCACGTTTTTCGCTGACACCGGGCCCATTCGGACCGCTCCCAGTGGCAAGAAGCCCCTGCCGATCTGGCAACGCGGGGCCCCTCGTCGTGGTAGCAGGCGGCCAGCTTCTGTCGAACCGCTGGCGTCTGCTTCCCGGGAAGCGGACGGTCGCAGCACTGGCCACGAGCCGATGCGCCCCATGGGCCTCTCCCCCGGTGAACTGGTCCTTGATGCTCTTATTGCCCCCCGCAGAGTTTTGCAAATGTCCACAGAGCTTCCTATCGGATCGCGCAGGCCGCGCAAACTTTCCGGGCTGAAAAACGCCGGAAGGAACCGAGGCGACGGTGGATTCGTCTTGTTGCCGGCAAATCGGAATTGAATCGTCGCCGAAACCGGGCATAATAATTCTTGGTTGCCTCGCAGCGCGGCGAGAAATGATTTCCCGTAACTCGGCTGCCGAAGTCCGGCGCCTTCATGGAAAAGGAGGGTACCGATGACTCAGACCAGTGTCGATGTTCAGCAGCAACCGAGCGGAACTCAGACGGAAGGGGCGGGAGTTTCGGTCTTGCCCGAACTGCCTGTTGAACGGGGATCGGCGAGGAAGCCGGGTGAGGAAGAATCCACGAGTGTGAGCAATTTGGACCGGTGGTTGGCTCGACGCTTGCTTGCGGCAACCGGCCGACTGCCCATCGCCATCGAGTTGTGGGACGGAGAACAACTTACCGTTTCGGACGAGAGCCCGCGGTTTCGTCTTCGGATCGCCGATCGCGCGGCCTTGTGGCTGCTGGCTTTCGACCCGGACTTGCAGTTCGGCGAGCTTTACAGCGACGGCCGTCTGGAGGTGGAAGGTGGGCTGCTCGAGTTCTTGGAAACGGTTGATCGCGCTCTTCCCCTTTCGCATTCGAACTGGCTTTCCACGTTTATCCGCCGGGCTCGCCGGTGGCTTCGCCACAACACGCTGGCACGTTCGAAGGCCAACGTCCATCATCATTATGATCTGGGCAACGACTTCTACAAGCTGTGGCTCGACGAGCAGATGCTTTACACCTGCGCTTATTTTCCCCGACCGGACTGCTCGCTGGAAGAGGCTCAGGTGGCCAAGATGGACCACGTCTGCCGGAAAGTCCGGCTGAAACCGGGCGATCTGGTCGTGGAAGCCGGTTGCGGCTGGGGTGCGTTGGCGCTGCACATGGCTCGACACTACGGCGTGAAAGTGAAAGCCTACAACATTTCGCATGAGCAGATCGTGTACGCACGAGAGCGAGCTCGAGCTGAAGGGCTCGACGACCGCGTCGAGTTCATCGAGGACGACTGGAGAAACATCCGAGGAACTTACGACGCTTTCGTCTCGGTCGGCATGCTGGAGCACGTGGGTCCGGAGAATTATCGCTTGTTGGGCGATGTGATCCACAATTGCCTGAAGCCGGAAGGATTGGCCCTTTTGCACTCGATCGGCCGCAATGTCGCCTATCCGCTCAATGCGTGGGTCGACCGCCGCATTTTCCCGGGCGCGCACCCACCGAGCCTCCGCCAGATCATGGACATCCTGGAAGGCTGGCAGTTCTCCGTTTTGGACATCGAGAATCTACGGCTGCACTACGCCAAAACGCTGGAGCACTGGTTGGCTCGGTTCGAGGACCACGTGGAGTTTATCCGCGACATGTTCGACGATCGCTTTATTCGCATGTGGAGGCTATACCTGGCCGCTTCGGTGGCGTCGTTCCGGACCGGCGGTTTGCAACTTTTCCAGGTCGTCTTTACTCATCCGTTGAACAACAACATTCCTTGGACTCGGGAGCACTTGTACCGGGATTGACGAAAACGCTTCCGAGCGTCCGTATCAAGGGCGACCTCGGAGTACTCGGCATTGGGAGACGCCGTGGAGCGGTGCGATGTTTTGATCGTCGGAGCGGGCCCGGCCGGATCGTGTTGTGCCTGGGCGCTGCGCGAATCGGGGCTGAAAGTTTTGCTCGTCGACAAGGCGACCTTCCCGCGTGATAAAGTCTGCGCGGGCTGGATCACGCCGCCTCTGATCGACACGTTGCAGATCGACCTGGATGAGTATCGCGGCGGACGCATCTTGCAGCCTTTCACCGGCTTTCGGGTCGGCATGATCGACGGACCGGACGTCGTCGTTCGGTACGATCGCGTGGTGAGTTACGGAATTCGGCGGTGCCAGTTCGATGACTACCTCCGGCGGCGCAGCGGCAGCGAATGCCGACTGGGCGAACCGGTACGCCGGATCGAACGCATGCCAAACGAGTGGATCGTTAACGGGACGTTGTCCGCTCGAGTGTTGGTCGGTGCGGGCGGCCATTTCTGCCCGGTCGCGAGGTTCTTCGGCAGTGGCAGCTCGCAGTTGCCCGTGGTCCGGGCCCAAGAGATCGAATTTTCCATTCCGGCCGATTCAGCCGACGCGGTTGCGTCAGAGCCCGAAGTGCCCGAGATATTCTTTTGCCAGGACCTGGAGGGTTACGGGTGGTGCGTGCGCAAGGGCGAGTTCCTGAACATCGGCTTGGGACGTCTGGACCCGGCTCGGCTGCGTGAGCACGTGCAGGATTTCGTGCGGTTCTTGCGTGAGCGGAGGGGGCTCAGAATAACGCTCCCCGACCGCTGGCACGGCCACGCCTACCGGATTTACGAACGGGCCGCGCCCAAACTGATCGGCGATCGTGCGCTACTCATCGGAGACGCCGCCGGATTGGCCTATCCGCGCAGCGGCGAAGGGATTCGGCCCGCCATCGAATCCGGTTTGCTCGCTGCGAAGACGATTCTGGAAGCGGACGGCGATTACAGCCTCGGAAAGCTTCAGGCCTATGCGAAGGCCATCGCCCAACGCTTCGGCGAGCCGCCAGCCGGCTATTGGACCGAATGGCTGCCCACCAGCCTGCGCCGCGCGGTCGGTCGCTGGTTGGTCGGCAAGAGCTGGTTTGCCCGCGGTGTCGTCATGAACCGGTGGTTCTTGCACACGGACCAGCGGGCCCTGGCCCCGCCGAGCTCGCTCCACTCCCATTCCGCGTCCATTCCGCGCTAATGCCTCCAGCCGATACGGCCGATATAACTTGACGCCCCGCGCGAACGTCGGGCCTGTCGACAGTGAGCAGCGGACGACGACTTCCGCCGGCAGCGCCGGACGCATTGCGAAAGGGTCACCGTTCACAGGCGAGACGCAGCGCAGCATCGTGGGCCAGCAGCAGCTCACTGGGAAACAGCCTCGAGCGGTTCGACGGAAGCGGGCGTCTTCCGCCAACGCCACGTCACTCCCGTTGCCGGTCGGCGTGGCATCTTCCCCCGTGAACGGTTACGCGAGAGGATTCCCAACTGCACGGAGGACTGAATCGTGACGGACGAGTTTGGCAACGACGAGCTCGTGATGGATGATGACTTCGAATTCGAAATGATGGACGACTCGGCCACGGACGAACTGGACGACGAGTACGAAGAAATCTCCTCAGAAGAGGTCGATCGCGTTTTGGCCGTGTTGGAGGAGCTGATCGAGGACGCTGAAAGCGAAAACGTCCGCTACTACCTGGAGGAGGCGGCGGACAACATCTTCTCGCTGGTCTACGAAGAAACGGAGGATGGCGAGGAGGGGGAAGAGGTCGGCTCTGAGGCGGCCTGACGAAGGGACCAGCCGAGCCCTCACGGAGCGCTCCGGGCCGGCAGCGGCTTCACCGTCATGGTCCTCGTCTGGACGTCGGAATCTGTCACTGTCCCGAAACGAATGGACGGGACCAGCCGCTGCAGGTCCGGAGCGTCTTCGATGATGACGACGATTCGGTTGGCGCCCAAGTCGATCAGCGTCTCGTTCTCCGGCACAACCTGCTGAAGCCATTGGTTGATCTGTTTCATGAGCTCAGCGGTCGGTTTTGCGCGGACAATAAGCGTGACGGCGGTGCGGAGCGGACGCGAAGGCTCCCTGCCGTTGTGCAACGCCCGGCCGCTCTGATCCCTCGGAACGGCTGTTGCCGTCCGGTCCGCTGGCAGAGCGGCAAGCAGTCGTTTCCACGCTTGCGCGAACTGCTGTTCGGTCGCTGCCGCTCGGAGCTCTCGAACCGACTTTTCCCACTGCTCCAAAAGGGCTGACGTTTCCTGCTTCTTGTCACGCCCAAGCCACATCTGGACGGTCCTTAGTCGGTCGCGGGTGCGTGTCAAGAACCGAGGCCACTCCGCAACCCACGCCGCGGGAATCCATTTGTCCTCGACCTTTTGAAACGCGTGTTCGCGAGGCGGGCCGTCGGGAAGCGTCAGCCGCAGCACCGCGCGGTCGCCGTCGCGCCGGACTAACTCGATACGAACCCGCGTCAACTCGGCCCAGAATACGTCGGCACCGTTTGGCTCGGTCTGCTCGGCGACCAGCCGTTGCAGAATCGGTGTGACCTCGTTTTGGAAGAAACGCCTCCCGTCGAAGTTCCGCAACTGGTGCAGGTCCGCCAGCGAACTGCCGAGCAGCTCTCCGGAAAGGTCCAAGAGCAGCCGCCAGTCCGACAAGAACTGCTTTTCGGAAAGATTCGCCCGGGCCAACGCTTGCTGCGCTTCGGCTTGATGAACTAACCAGTCGCCGTGCTCGGTCAACACAGCGTGCAACGTGCGAAGCAACTCGACGCTGCGGCGCCACAATTCTTCGTCGATCGGTTCGGCGAACTCGCGAACTAGCCGATTGATGTCCGACTGGTACGGCGTGGGCAAGAATTCCCAGAGTGCCACCGCGTCTGCGTGGGCCAGTCGGCGGAGTGTGTTCTGAACCGCCGCCACCGGTTCGGAAGCGACTGGCACCGAAGGCACGCCGGTTGGAGAGGCGGCCGTTTCAGGGCCCGTCACATTGGGCGTGGGACCGGCCGCGTCCACCGCGCGGCTCGTCGCTCGGCCCGGAACGTTCGCGGCACCGTCCGGCACGGGTTCTTTCGAGCACCCGCCTTCCAACCAACTGACGGTCAACAAAGCGACGAGAACGGCCCGGCTGAAAAGCGGCCGAAGCTGCCATGCCCGCCTTGCGGGCGGCCAAGTCCCTGGCAATCCTTGCTGCCTCACAGACCTCCTCCGGATATGAACTGTTTCGCCCCACACTGTCCGCTGTAGCCGAAGCAAGAACTGAACGCGCCGCAGCGGGCGTGCCCCGCGCGCGGCTGCCCTCTCGAGCAAAGCGAGGTCCTCAGGCGCAACCGCTCGGCGGCCGAAACGACATTCAGAAGCCGCGTTTGCCAGCGGCATCGCATGCACAACTTCTCGCCACACGATGCGGTTTGCGTCTTGGTGATCCCGGTCGCATTCTAGTTGGACATCCAGTCTGCGCCCAAGAGCAAGAGGCCGCTGAGCGGCACTCGCGAGGCAAACAGAGTCGCGAAACGTGCGATATCCGACCAAATCGGATAGAATCCGTGCCGAACTTTTCCGACCAGCAAACGATGTAAAAAAGACTTCGATCGCCGGGCAGGTTTCTGACCAGGACAACGAAGCTCCTGCTCGGCCCCAGCAAACTTGGTGTGGAGAATTTCCGGCACCGCTCCGCGTGAGCGCGACTTTTCCGACCGCGAAATTCCAACCGCGGAATATGTCCCCAAAACCACCCAAAGACGGGAACCGTTTACGCGGCGGCAGACCGTGCCGATCCGCCACGGGAGTCGCATCGCCGTGGCAGAAACTGCCAACCTTGTCGAACGTCTAGGGAGCTGTTTTCCGGCGGGAAGATGCTAGCAGCCTCGGCCACGGGGCTTTGTTACGTCTCACCCCGTGAGCGGCTCCAAGAGCCCCGAAAGATCTGACAACGCAACCGAGGACCCCGCTTTGACCGGCAGGTCGGCTCGACGTGGCAAGAAGAAAGATCGCAGCAAGAAGCTGCCGGTAACGGCGGCGGCCGGCAGCCCCGACCGCCCAACCGCCGGCGTGCTCGAGAAGCGCGCGGACCGGTGGGTCGGATTCGGGGTAGCCTTTCTGTTCTGTTACGCGTTCTACTTCTACAGTTTTACGCTTCCGAACAGCAATCCGCCGGTCAGCCGGCTTCTGATCTGGATGGAGTTACCGCAGCTTCTGGCTGCCTGTGTATTTCCCAGCGCCGGGGGGCCGCCCTCCGGCTGGCAGTACTTTCCGCAACGGTTCGACTTGCTGGCTGTCGCGGCTCTGATTCTCGCTGGCGCCTGGGGGCTCGGCCACCTAGCCTTGCGAGCTGTTCGCCCCGCCATCCCCGAACGGTGTGCGGAACGAACCGTCTTGGCGATGGCTATCGGCCTTTCCATCCTTTCGCTGGCGACACTCGGTTTCGGTCTAGCCGCATGCTTATCGCCGCAGCTTTTGGGAGCATTGATCCTAGCTGGAATGACCGGCGAAGGCGTGCTCCGGTTCCGCGCATCGCGTGTCCCTGACAGCGCCCCAATGGCAGCCGGGCCAAGCCCTGCGTCATCCGACCGAGACGCCTCCGCCGGCGCAGCGGTCGATCCGGAGCGTTCGTCCCAGCCGCGTCATCAAGCCACTCTTTCGGATCCGCCGTCGTTCACTGATCGCTTGGCTGCGTCGCCGCGAATGCGGACGGGGCTGCTGGTGGTCCTGGTTCCTTTCCTTTTGGCGATGTTGCTCGGTTCGTTGCTGCCGCCGACAGACTTCGACGTCAAAGAATACCATCTGCAAGGGCCGAAAGAATTCTTCCAGCTCGGTCGCGTCACCTTTCTGCCGCACAACGTCTACACGAGCTTCCCGTTTCACACGGAAATGCTGAGCTTGCTGGCGATGGTGCTGCGCGGTGACTGGTTTCGCGGAGCATTGGCCGGGAAAGCCGTGCTGATGGCATTCGCGCCGCTGACCGCGCTGGCCGTTTTTGCTATGGGGCGTCGCTGGTTCGGCGGCGGCGTCGGTTGGCTAGCGGCGGCCATTTATCTGACCACCCCTTGGACGTACCGTTTGGCCATCATCGCGTACGTCGAAGGGGGGTTGGCCTTTTATCTGGCTGTCTCTCTTTTGGCAACCGGCCTGGCGCTGGAACGGTTACGAGCTCGCCAGCCGGCCGGCCGCGAGCTCTTCCTCGCCGGCCTACTGGCCGGCAGTGCCATGGCCTGCAAGTACACGGGAGTGGTGCAAGTGGTCATACCGCTTGGGGTCGCTGTTTGTTTTGTGGCCGTCCTTCACCGAGCTGGTTCGGTCACGCCGTCCCGAGCGTTTCTGAAAGCGGCGCTGTGGTTTGGTCTGGGGACAGCTCTCACTATCGGCCCGTGGCTGCTCAAAAACGGAATTGAAACGGGCAACCCGGTCTATCCGCTGCTTTACAGCGTTTTCGACGGCCGCGATTGGGACGAGCAACTGAATGCCCGGTGGCGAGCCGCTCACAGCCCTCACACTTACGCGCTCAGCGACCTGGCCACGAAGTTTGTCGACGTGACATCGAAAAGCGATTGGCTGAGCCCGCTGCTATTCGGACTTGCTCCTTTCGCACTTTTAATCACGAAGTTCCGATCCCGACCTCGATGGCTGTGGCTGTACGTCGGCTACTTGTTTCTGGCGTGGTGGACGCTGACGCATCGCATCGATCGGTTTTGGGTTCCGCTGATTCCGGTGGTGGCCGTGCTGGCGGGAGCGGCAGTGGAATGGCAGCGGGCCCGCGTCTGGCGAATCGGCGTCGCGGCGTTTCTGTCGCTGGCCACTCTGTTCAACCTGGCGTTCATCACGACGCCATTGTGCGGCAACAACGCGTACCTTTCCGACCTGAGGATTGCTCGCGAGTTGGCGGAAACGACGGAAATGGGCATCCGGTTCCTGAATCGGCTGCACTTGCCTCCGGAACAGAAGGTGCTGTGTGTTGGTGCCGCTCAGGTGTTCGACGCCCGCTTTTCGCTCGTTTACAACACGGTCTTCGATCGCTCGATTTTTCAGCAGTGGTGCGCCGACCCGTCAGCGTCTCCGGACACGCCGGACGGTGAGCTTCCGATGCGGCCCGCCGAAGAGATTCGCCAGATTTTTCGGGAAAATGGGATCGCTTACGTCTACGTCAACTGGCGCGAGATTCTTCGATATCGGCCGACTTATGGCTACACCGATTTCGTGACGCCGGAACGGTTCACTTGGTTGCGAGAGCACAGGGTGCTCGGCCCACCGCTGTCAATGCGCGAAGATGGAGTCGACCCCGGGTACGGCGATCTGGAGCACCTTCAGCCAGCCGAGCGGAAGGAACTGGAAACATGGGGCCGCGGCCTGCTGACCACAGTGGCCGGCCAAAAGGCTTTCATCGCCGCGCAGGTGTTTCCGGTGCTCCCGACTCCCTAATCCCGCAATGGTTCACACCCTGTAGCCGGAACGAGCAAAGAGAGATTTCGCCGCAACTTCGTTCGCTCGGCCGGACGGGAAGTCGACGCAATCCGTCTTTTCCAGCAAACGGGTTTGCGCCGTTCTGGTCATAAAATGTGCGACCGCGCTCCGGCCCCCAGATACTCGCCGAAATTCGCCTACCGTACTCTACATATCTAGTCTTTTGTCAACTCAGAAAAGTCAGATGGCCGAACAGCGTGGAGCAAGCGTTTCGCCTGCAACGGGCCGCCAAGTCGGTCAATACGTCGTCGGCAAGCGCCGAGGAGAAGGGGGCAGATGCAGATGCGGCGTGGGAGAAACGCTGAAACCGCAGAAGTGTCGCAGGAGGTTCATGGGCGAAAGGCTTTTCCCGCGAGACAGGGCCGCCGTCCGAGCGCAGACGCCCGACCTCAGCATTGCCACGATTCGTGCGTCGGCCGTCCTGCGTGCTTCCTCAGCAGCGGTCGGTCTCCGGGATGACGTGCCGGCAGCGGCCGGATGTCATCGTCGCAACCACTCGGCAATCTGAGCGTGTTCGAAAATGGTCGTCTCTTGCAGCGTGAGCGTCTGCCCGTAACCGCCCTGCTTCGCTCTCTGGTACATCGCCCAGGCGATCGCGATGTCGACGAACGCGAGTCCGACCGCGTTGAAATAGATTCGTTCGGTCTCTGTTTCGCGGCCTGGCTTCAATCCGGCGACCAATTCGTCCAGGTTGGCGTAGATGTCCGAATCCCGCAGCAGGCCATCCTTGTACATCCGGCTCAGGGTTTGCGTGCGATGCTTGACCGTTTCCCAGTCGTCGCAGACGATTTTGTCGCACTGTTGAGCCACCGCGTATTCATCCTCCCAGCCGCCGATGTGGCTGTAGAAGGAGCCTGGCTTCATCCAGGCGGCTTTCAGCAACGGCGCCTGTGCGCTGGTCGCTGTGACCAGGATGTCGGCGTCTCGCATGGCCACTTCGCCGTTGGTTCGAGCGGCGACAAATTTCATGTCGGGCAGCAACGGTGTCATCTGTTCGATGAACTGATCTTCTTCGGGGGGAGTCTTGGCCGAAACGCGACACTCGACCAGTGACGGTCGAACCGTTTTCATCGCCAAGAGGTGCATTTTGGCCTGCTCGCCGCTTCCGATGAATCCGATCACGCGCGACTGAGGCGGTGCGAGATGCTTGGCCGCGATCGCCCCCATCGCGCCCACGCGCATGTTCGACGCTAGCGTGCCCTCCATCACTGCTATCGGAAAGCCCTTCTCGATTTCCGAAAGCACGAACAAGGCCGTCAGATTCTGAAGGCCGAATCGTTCCACATTGGGTGGAAAGACGGACACCCATTTCATTCCGCAAACGCGTTCCGCCTTCAGCGTCGCCGGCAGACAGTTGATCCGTTCCTGGGTTTCCTCGTTGAAGATTTGCACGATTTTTTCGGGAAAGATCACTTCGCCCCGCCGGTGCGCAATCAGAGCTTTTTCAGCGGCCTCGATTACCATGTGAAAGTCGAGGCAGCCAGCTCGAAGCAAATCTTCTTGGGAGAAATAACTGAAGGCGATGCGATGAGAATCCGAAGCCGCCTGTCCGGTCCGTTCCGCCGTGTCTGCCGCCATGAAAGCAC
Source organism: Planctomycetota bacterium (assembly GCA_013151585.1). Taxonomy (GTDB): domain Bacteria; phylum Planctomycetota; class Planctomycetia; order Planctomycetales; family Planctomycetaceae; genus JAADHY01. Next base: position 277 of record JAADHY010000413.1, on the reverse strand, counting down.
CTCCCGTTCTACGAATCCTTCTGAAGTGAAAACCGACTGGCCCACAGAACCCCGCACGACTATCGCAAGGCCCGCCGCCAGCGTCAAGCTTTGCGGGCGGAAGCAAGGAAGTGGAACAAAGAAGACAGAAGGCAGCAGGCAGGACGGAGCAGACCGTGCGCAGAAAGCGACCGGCCGCCGACGGTGCAAGAGGCGGGCACCGATGCGATCACGCCTTTGGCGTCGCTTAAGGGACGCCAGTTGCTCGTGCTGGCGCGCCAGAGCGTCCCGACTGTTC
>JAADHY010000268.1 GCA_013151585.1 Planctomycetota bacterium | reverse complement strand
AAATCCCAGTCGTAGACGCGGATGGAGGAATCCCACTCAGGCCTTCCGTACCACCGCGTCGCCACGAAACGGCCGAACGAGTCGTCGACCAGCACTGTGTTCCACGAAATGCATCGATGGGGCGTCGGGACGTCGACTTCACGAAGAACGTGGCCGTCCGCCGCGCGGATTTTCAACAGCTTGCCGTCGCACTGATAAAAGATCACGCCGCTGGCCTGATCGACGCACGGCGTGATTCCGCCGGTGCTGCGACGCCGTATCCACCAGACGTCCCGTCCGGTCTCGCTCGAAAGAGCATGCAGGCCGTTCTGGCACGCCATCAGGATCAGCTTTGAGCCGTCATCGCGCCGGTACAAGGAGTAACCGAAAAAATACGCGCCCGGCTGGTTGGCCTCGCTGACCCATTCGATCTTGCCCGTGTCTCGGTGGACAGCCTTCGTTCGCTTCTGCTTCCATTCATGCGCGATGACCAACCATGTGCCATCACGACGCTGGAAAACCAGCGGCGAGCTGTCGTAAGTGAACGTGAACGGATACGAGCGAATCTTGCGGAACGTCGTCACGTCGAACGCTACCACGCAAGGAAACCGTTCGGTGCGAGTCACGCCGGGCAGTCGCGAGTAGTCGTTGGCCGTGAAATACGCCACGCCGTCCACAACGACGCCGCCCTGTGAGTAGTAGTCCAAACCGCAGTCCGAGGACGGATCGACGCCCGGCCGCGACGGCTCTCCCGCGACGCAGATTCCAGCGGCCAGGGCGAACGCGAGGATCAAAGCGGATGGCTTGATCGGGATGCCAAGTGCGATCGACTTTCGGATCATTGTTCGCTTGTCCTTGTTTTCCGTGGACGTCGGCGAGGCGGGACAAGCCACCAGCTCGCCAGAACGGCGACACCAAAAAGCACGTACGCGGCGTTCAGGATCAGGGGGTTGACCTCGACGTACAGCACCTCTTCGATCCACCGACCAATGAACGATCCGGGATAGGTCGCGCCGCCGGCGAGTTTGCGGAGCTGAAACTCCCACACCGTCAGCGGACACGGCCACCCGACGACCGCCTCCAGCGCGACAAACAACACGTAACCCAGGTGCAGCCCGCGAAACCATCGATTCCTCACCCACGGCCAGCCGCACCCAGCTCCTACGAACGTCACCAGCAATCCGCCGACGGCAAACAAGACCAAAGCGGCGTGCAAAGCCACCAGCAGGTCGGCCAGCAACAACACAATCCACGGATCAGGCACGATGCCACTCCTGACGCACAAAAAACGCCGGCAAACCGCCAGCCCGTCTCGTCCCGCGCGGCCACCTTGGAAGCTTCGGCGTGGTTCTGATGCCGGTTTACGGCAAGATGGATCGAGCTGGTCACGCTCGCAGATGATCCCGTTTCAGCTTGTCGCCAGCTCGATCAGCTCCAGGGTCTCGTCAATCTGCTTCGGGTTGGAAAACCCAATCGTGAAGGCATGCACGGTTCCCAGACCGAGGACGTATTTCAAGGATTGCAGCCGTTTCTCGCGCGAGTCCGCCACTCCTTCGCCGTAGATTTTCATGCCGATGACGCCTCGGCCGTTGCGGTGCATCTTTTGAATCTGGGCCGCGACTTCGTCTGGCTTCCCGTCCATTTTCGCTCCGAACGGATTGATCCGCACCAGATGAATCTGATTCCAATCGCAATTGGCCGCGTCGACAAGCGGATCCAAGCCGTGACACGAAACGCCGACGGCTCGCACGCGGCCCTTCTCTTTGGCCTCATAAAGAACGTCCATCACAGGCCGCATCTTTTCCGGCCAACCCTTGTCGCGCATGGCGTGGATCAAGAGCGAATCAATATAGCCAGTCCGAAGTTCCCGCCGGAACCGTTCGATGTCGGCTTTGGCCACCTCCGGGTGCGTGGCTCGCGTTTTGGTTTGGATGAAGATCTGGTCGCGAGGAAGCTCTTTCAACGCAAACCGCACGAACAAATGCGTCATGTACATGTCAGCGGTGTCGATGTAGCGGATGCCACGGTCGAAGGCATAACGCACCATCTTGACGAACGCCGCCTGTCCCATTTCCCGCTGCTCCCGGCCGCCGCGCGTTCCGGTTCCGATCCCCAACACGGTGGTTTGCAGCCCGGTGCGGCCCAACGTCACCAGGTCCGTCCCACGAACTTTCTTCGAAGCTCGGTCACCCGTTTTGGGGTCGGCCATCGAAGGGCGGCCGGCCAGAGCGAGCCCCGCTGCCGCAGTCGCTCCCGCCAGAAACTCGCGTCGTGAAATCGTCGGCATGATGCTCCCTCCCAAGCTTAACATCTATCCCAGTGCTTTGTCACAACGTAATTGTGGGGCGGTGAGCCGTACGCGCCACCCTCGGGTCGGGTGGCCTCAGCCGTGGCTAGCGCCGTCGGCTCACTCGTCCAATCCCTGGCTTTCGCTGTGACAAAGCATTAGCAGATCAACGCCGCCAGCGACTGGAATCGCGCCGGTGCCCCATCGCGCCTTGCCAAGGCTTCTCGATCTGCGCACGGACCTATATTGTACGATCGCCGGCTGGAAGTTGCACCTTCGACGAGCCTCGGCACCGGCTCGATCGAGGGAACCACTGCTTTGAGCCGGTCAGCGGCGCTTTGCGATAGAGGCGATATCGCGGTGTGTGACGCCAAGCCTACAGAGCCCCGGTCGCCATGCTTCCGGAATCCGCCAAAAAGCCACTCTCGACACGTCTCGAGCCCATCCGGTGCCCACGTGCCCCGTCACAATGTTGCGCCCCACCTGCTGCAAGATGGCTGCCACGTCCAGACGCTCCAAGAACTTCTCGTGCACATGATGGTGCACAAAAAATTGCGGGGACCACCATGACTTTTGCGCACGTTTCAACCGCGGTCGCCGCAACGTGGAAAGCCCGGCCGACAAACTGACGAACCTGTGACAACGAGGCTGAGTCCCGTAATTATTCCACGTTTTCGTGCAAGCGAACACGCCACCAACCGGTGGCTTCAGTTACGCCAACTGATGACGCTATCACTTGTCGCGCGAGATATTGCGAATCGAGCGGCCGTGCGTTAGCCATGCACACGTCGTCGAGATAAAATGTTTATCTGGTCCTGGACAATTAACGAACACAAACTTATGCCCACAAGCCCATAGATGAACCGCTCGCATTCGGTATCGGTAAGGAACGCAGTGTTGCTCTGTGCTGCCAGTTTATGCTCCATAGCCGGCTGCGGCATGGAGGGCTTTGCTGGCCGCAAAGAGTTCACGAACTTGCCCGGTCCGTCAGCGAAGAAACAACTTGCGCACGTTTGGCCGAAAGCCGTTGACGCAAACGCGGTTGAATCCTTGTGTTACAAGACCGAATGGGCACGCGACAGCTCTTCAACTTGGTATCGCATCCAATTGAAGGAACGCGACGCTTCTGTATGGATGGACTACGTCCACGCCCGCGAAAAGGAATGGGCTGGAGAATTGGCAAGTATGCATGACGGAACCTACTACGCTCTGGAGGGCGTAGATCGCACGATCACCGGGCCATCCCCGCTTCACAAGCAGACCGGAACAACTCCTACATGGTGGTCACCGCCCTCGAAGGAGCTTCGCGCAACCGAAGTAATGGTGTGGGATGCTGATGGGGATAGTGGCACTGGACGGGCAACGTACTCCGCATTCGATGACTCGTCCGACACGTTGTGGATCTATCAGTACGCCGCACAGCATGACGTGCTATGGCCTCGCGGTCAAATTCCGGACGGAAAGAGACCAAAACTCTCAGAAGGCTCGGACAATTGATTCAGCCACAGAAAACGGACATAACTTTTCAATCGACCGGAGCGGGCTACGCCCGGAATGTTGACAACTCGGCGGTGACGGGCAAAAACAAGGAGAAGAATTTGTCTCGTTTCCCTTGTCAGGCTGGGCGTGCGGACGAGCGCGCTTCCAAAGACTACCGATGGAGAGACGAGGAAGCGGAGACGTTGAGGTGTCGAGGCGCGGCGCGACCCGGTGCCGATAGCCGGGGCCTTTAATGCCCGGAAGGGAGCTTCGGCCGCCCGATGATCTTGGTCGGTGTGCCTCCAAATCGGATGGCTACGAACGTGCAATTCGATGTGCATTCAAAACGGTTCGCGCTTCGAATCGCGACGATGATCGACGCACGCCTAATTTGGTACAAACACTACCACGGATGGGCCGCTCGATTGATCGCCGAGCTGGACGATCCCCCAACCTGGATACTCGAAATCTCAACCATCAAGTATTATGCCGATGCTGTGGCGGCGGTAAACCGCTTTGCGTACTGCGAGTCCGTTGAATCATTTGATCATGAACAACGCGCCGATGAGCATGTGGCTTGCATATTCTTGCGATATCAATCTGGCGCTATATCCTGGGCAACCTTCCTGAGCGAGGCCGGGGCGTTCGCTGATGGATTCGGCGGTCGCCACGACTGCGAATATTTTTACGCCTTGTTGAATGAACTCGAAGACAACGAATACGCTCAAGAAGTGGAAACTCATCAACGAACCGAAATAGAATGTACATTTAGTGTCGCTCTCTCAACAATTCGGCCGCTTTACGAGATGTTCATGGAATATTTCCGCGAATATGTCGCGACCCAGGCATGACAACCTGCATAACAAAGGCGATCTACCGCAGCGGGGTGAGCGTTCGGAGGTACAATATCCCGCTTTATTGAGAACGATTAGTCCTTCAGCGATCACTGGTGTAAGCCCGGCTGCCGGGTGACTTTGGCCCTTCTTCGGTCAGTGCGGACACAACTGTGTTATGGGAGTCCGGATTGGATGCTCTGGTGGTATTGCTGTCGTGGCGTCCATCCTTGGGCTCGTGGCGTCGCTTTTCGTCGGTGGAGCCACTTGGACCGAAATCAGCCATCGCGTTCGTTGCTGCGTTGCTGTTGGCCAGCCGTGATTCAGCTCGACACTTTGCTACGGTCCGATCAGTTCGCGCCCATTTGCTTGCATGCAGGGATACATCGGACGAACATTTCATGTCGTCCCGTCCCACTCCAGACGCTGCGTTGTTACTCGAAACAAGAAGGGCAATATCGCGATTCTTTGATGTGCCGGCCGAGAAAATCGCCCGGGATGTGCATTTGGTCAATGATCTGCACGTGGAGAAACTCGAACCGTCTTTCCAGTGCTACGTCGTCACTTTGGTCATCGCTTCGCAGTCGGTCGAACTAAAACCGTTTCGCTTTACCATGGCCGGTCTCGAATCAATTGATGATCTCACCGAAGCAATTCGTAAAGTACTTGATGGCTTTGACCGAAAAACCTGCACTGAGGACGAACACCAAGCGCAGAAGCCTGACCGATTGTAAATGTCCAGGTTGCGTTTCTTCCGGGTGAATTGGGCGGAGAGCCTTGTTCGGTTTGTCTGTGTTGTGCGGGGGCGGGCGTCAAATCAAGCAGCGGTCGCCCGTGGAGCAGCTCAACCCGCTGCCCTACCCGACGGGACCGCGCACGCTGCCGGAGATTGGTCGCTGTAACCAAGCCGAGTCCCTTTTGGCGGCACCGCTTTTACTCTGCACGAGGGAAACGTCCCAGTTCGAGGTGAGCGTAACAGCGCCAAGGAGAACGATTGATCGCAACATGAGCTTGCGCAAGTTTTGCATTTCGGTCATAATGATCGCGGCGTCGGCGAACGCCGGGTCGCGCTCGACGCCGCGTGTTGCGGGCCGCCAGCGAAGGGGGAAACGATGTCGCGATTATGCCCAGTACTTTGCGTCTGCATTCTGTCCTCGGTTGCGCTCGGGCAGGAGTATCCGTACGAGAACATCGGCATGGGCGGCGGCGGGGGGATGTTTACTCCCGCGATGGCGCCGGCCGACCATGATTTCATGCTCCTCTCGTGCGATATGAGCGGCTGCTATCGGTCGTGGGACGGCGGCCGGTCCTGGCGAATGATCCATTACAAGCAGATCAGCGGGGCGACCGGCTGCAAGCCCGCCTTTCATCCGACGGATGCGAACGTGGTCGTCTGGCTCGATCGGATCAGCACCGACAAGGGGCTCACTTGGCGGCCGCTGTGCCGTCAGAACCCGCCGTGGGGTTCCGACCGAATCACTCATACTGTGTGCTTGAGCGACTCGACGATCTGCCTGGGCAGCAAGAGCGGCGTGTGGTTGAGCCGGGACCAAGGCCGCAACTGGCGCCGGCTGACGCCGGAGGCGTGCCGGGGCTTGACCGCGACCGCTCGCGACACGCTCTACCTGGCCGCTGCCGGCCGTTTATATCGGCTGAGCTCGTCGGCCGCTTCGCCCGTTGCGCTGCGGCTTCCGAGCGGGATTGGCGAGATTCACGCGGTGGCCGCCGCGGCGGCCGTGGGCAACCGGGAGACGGTCCACGTGGCGACGTCTCGGGGGCTTTTCACCTCGCACGACGCGGGCCGCTCGTGGAGCCAAACTCGCACCGAATCACTGGCCGATGTGGTGATGGCCGCCAACCGGACGCAGGTGGCTTACTGCTGTGACCGGAAGCAGGTCTTCGCCACCATCGACGGAGGCCGGTCGTGGTCGAGCTGCTTCCGCATGAAAGAAAACGTCGAGCCGTCCTGGGTGCAGACAGAACTCTACTGGGGCTATTACATCGTCCGCAATGGCTTGAACGTGTGCCCGAACGATCCGTCAATCGTGCTGGTCAGCACGCAAGGCGACTTCTATCTCAGCCGCGACGGCGGCGGGCATTGGCGGCCGATCATGAACGAGCGGATTGGGGCGGCGCCAAGCAGCCGCGGCGGCCGGTACCGGTCGATCGGTCTGGAAGTGACCAGTTGCTGGGACTACTACTTCGATCCGCACGATCCGCAGCGACATTACATCGCCTACACTGACATCGGCTTTGCATACTCGATCGACGGCGGCCGCACGTGGTCTTACGGGGGACGGGGCAGCCCTTTGAGCAATACGTTTTACGCCATCGCGTTCGATCCGTTCGTGGAAGGCAAGCTGTACGCGGCGTGCTCCAGCAAGCACGAT
>JAADHY010000329.1:3294-19233 GCA_013151585.1 Planctomycetota bacterium | reverse complement strand
CGCGACCATCGCCAAAGGACTTACGTCCAAAAACCGCCCGAAAGAATTTCAAAATCGCCCAAATTCGCCCTCAACTGGGGAACTTGGGCTAATCGGTGTCGATGACCAGCTCGCATTCAGGCAAGCTTTCCAAGAAGAGCCGGCCGTAGCGCTTGGTGCGAATGCGGGGATCCAGAATGACGACCTGCCCGGTGTCGGTCCGGCGGCGGATGAGTCGCCCAAAGCCCTGTTTCAGTTTGATGATAGCTTCGGGAAGCTGGTATTCCATAAAGGGGTTGCCGCCACGCTGGCGAATGGCTTCCACGCGAGCCTCCAACAGCGGCTGATCGGGCACGCTGAAGGGCAATTTCGTGATGACGACCGTTTGAAGTGCTTCTCCCGGCACGTCCACGCCCTGCCAGAAGCTATCCGTTCCGAACAGGACGGCTCGCGGTTCCTTCCGGAACTTCTCCAGCATGGTTGTTCGCGGCATCCCATCGGCTTGGCAATAGAGGGTGAGACGTTGGGCGGCCAACCACGGCGTCAATCGGGCGGCGCAATTGGTCATCATGCGGTAGCTGGTGAAAAGCACGAACGCACGGCCCTGGGACTGGCCCACGTACTTTTGAATCTTCTCGCAGACGCGGGCTTCAAATTCCTCAGGGCTTTCGCCCGGATCCGGCATGCGTTCGGCGATGATCAGTTTAGCCTGTTCCCGGTAATTGAATGGGCTGCCCAGTTTCAACTCGTTGGCACCGGTCAGGCCGATGCGACTCTTAAAGAAATCGAAATTGTCTCGCCCAACGGCCAACGTCGCGCTGGTCAGGATGACTGTGTCCGTGCTATTGAATAATTCATCGCGCAGAACAGGGCCGACGTCGATTGGAGCACAAACCAGCCGCAGCCGCCGGCGCTTCTGGCCGCTTTGCTCCAGCCAATACACCGAATCGTCGTCCCGCTGTGTCAGCCAAGCGTCCAACGTTTCGGCCAGCCCGGCACATCGCTCGGCGGCCGCTTGCATCTCGACCCGGTCTTCTTCCGCGTCCAGGTCGAGCGCATTTTCCGCCACATGGCGAGCCAACGTTCTCAAGGCGGGCGTCAGATTGTTTTCGACTTGCGGGGGCGTACGAACCCGCCCGTTGGAGGAAGCGTGCTGCTGACACCACGTCTGCAGCTCTTCAAAAAAATCCGTCGCCACGTCTCGGACTCTCAGCACTTCTCGCTGCGTCTGATCAAATTTGTGGTGCAGCAACAGGCCCCGTTGGGTCCGGTCGTTATAGAGTTTGTTGAGCTGGTAGTCGATTTGGCCGGTGGTGAGCGACAGGCCGAGGTGCTCACCCGCAACGGCTTCCAGAGTGTGCGCCTCGTCGAGAATCACCACGTCATAGTCGGGCAGAATGCTGGCGTCTTCGCGGCGCAAAGCCAAGTCGGAAAAAAACAAGGCGTGGTTGACAATCAGTAAATCGGCATTCCAGATGCGGCGCCGCGCCAAGTAGTAAAAGCATTGCTCGTAAGTGGCGCACTTCTTTCCAAGGCAGTTACCCCGCTCGCTGTGCACTTCATCCCAAACCGCCCCACGGGGCCGGAACGGTAGGTCGGACAGGCTGCCGTCCGTGGTCGTTTGGGCCCACGCAGCGATCTTCTCCAGTTCAGCCACCTCTTCGGGGTCCGCGAACATCGAGTTGGCCCGTTCCATGGCCCCCTTCAGCCGACGCAGGCTCAGGTAGTTGGACCGCCCCTTGACCAAAACTGCTGTAAACTCGACCGGCAACACCGAGTTCAGGAAAGGGATATCCCGTTGGACCAACTGTTCTTGCAAGCTGATCGTATGCGTTGAGACGATGACACGAAGTCGGCGGCGATCGTCATCGGGGGCGCATTCCTGGGCTTCGGCAATGGCGAGAATCGCGGGAACCAGATAGGCGAAACTTTTTCCAACGCCGGTGCCCGCTTCGACGATCAGATGTTTTTTCTCGGCAATGGCTTCTGCGACGGCTTCAGCCATGCGCAATTGCTGCGGGCGGCTTTCGTAGTGCTTCAGCCGCTTGGCAATCTGGCCGCCCTCGGCCAAGACGGATTCCGGCGTGAGAATCATCAGCGACACGTCCCGACGTTGAAATGCTTCCGGACCAAGCGCCCCTCACAACGGCTTCGCAGCGAAGCCGACGATGTTACGATGGACAAGTGTCAACACTGCGTCACCAACTCCGGAGTCAGCACCGGCCGACTGCACGGAAATCCCTCAAGCAACGAGGCCGCACGCGACCTTTCGACGGCCTTATTCTAGCCGTCGCCATTGGAAACTTCACGTGGTGTCGTTATCGCGAGCTATACCTCTGGCGGCTCGAAGAAAAGGCGTTCCCGTAGGCACACGGCTGAATGGTCGACCCCGGGGAAAGTGGTGCAATTCTTTGTCTCGCGGCGAGGCATCGGCGGGTGTTTGGTTCCCACGGAGCTTGCTGTAAGTCCTGACGGCCGAATGAACTTTGTGGGATTGGCCACAGGTGCCCGATTGTCCGAGGCGCCTCGTCGGTGAAGCGGCCTCGGGACCAAACGGACCGGCGACGGACCGACGGGACCGAAAAGTCACAGAAGTTGGTATTGCCAGAATCCAGGAAGTTTCGATAATTGAGGTTGCTCACCGAACATCGTGGTTGCCTCCCGTTGCGGCCACCTTGTCCTTGGGTACCCCTCGGTACCGGGATCTCAGAATCCCCCGATCGTAACAAGTCGGTGTTGACCATGGACGGTCGAACCCAGAACCTCGCTGTTTCCCCCAACGCTGGCTGAAACCAGCGGGAAGCGGTGAGGCGTTTTTGCATGCGCGCTCCAAAAAGTGACGTGTGCTCCCAACTCGATCAACAAGACCAGTCAGGCAAACCGAGGGCCTGCTGGGAAAGGAGCTGCGGGTATGAGTAACGCACAAACCCTGCTTCGCCGAATTTCTGACCAGCAAAGCCCTGACGTGTTCCGTCAGCAGCACTGGGAAGGCTCTTTTGCCGAGTATCTGGAAATCGTCCGTCAGAATCCGAAGGTCGAGCGGACGGCTCACCAGCGTCTCTACGACATGGTGCTTTCATATGGAACTTACCCGGTCGAAGAAGGCAAAGAGACACTGACCCGATACCGCTTTTTCGACGATCCGGACAACGACGGCCAGGACGCCATCTTCGGTTTGACCAAGCCGCTGATGGCTTTGGTGAACATCTTCAAGAGCGCCGCTTTGAAGTACGGAGCCGAGCGGCGCGTGCTCCTGCTGCACGGCCCGGTCGGGAGCTCCAAGAGCACCATCGTCCGGCTGCTGAAGCGCGGCTTGGAACGCTATAGCAGGACGGATGACGGCGCGCTTTACTCGTTCGGCTGGCGCGAAGCGGATGGCTCGATCACCTGGTGCCCGATGCACGAATCGCCGCTTCGGCTTGTCCCGGAGGAGTACCGCTCCGAGATCCTGACCTACGTCATGAACGGCTACCGACACGCCTCGGGTGGCCAAGAGCTGGAGTACCCGATCGACCTGGAAGGTGACCTCTGCCCCCTGTGCCGGTTCTTGTTCCGGGAGCGGCTGGTCGCGGCACACGGCGACTGGACACGGGTTGTGGAGGATGTGGTCGTCCGGCGTATTTTCCTGTCTGAGCAGGACCGGATCGGAATCGGCACCTTCCAGCCGAAAGACGAAAAGAACCAGGATTCCACTGAACTGACGGGCGATATCAATTATCGAAAGATCGCCGAGTACGGCAGCGAAAGCGACCCGCGCGCCTTCAACTTCGATGGCGAGTTCAACATCGCCAACCGCGGACTGATTGAGTTCATTGAGGTGTTGAAACTGGATGTCGCTTTCCTCTACGACCTGCTTGGTGCCTCTCAAGAGCACAAGATCAAACCCAAGAAATTCGCTCAGACCGACATCGACACCGTCATCATCGGACACACGAACGAGCCGGAATACCGGAAACTGCAGTCCAACGAGTTCATGGAAGCGCTGCGTGACCGGACGATCAAAATCGACATCCCTTATGTCACGAAGCTGTCGGACGAAATCAAGATCTACGAGAAGGACTACAACCAGAAGCGCGTTCGGGGCAAGCACATTGCTCCGCATACTCTCGAGATGGCTGCCATGTGGGCCGTGCTCACGCGGTTGGAGGAACCAAAGCACCACGGATTGACGCTTCTGCAAAAACTCAAGCTTTACAACGGAAAATCATTGCCCGGCTTTACAGCCGACAATGTTGAGCAGCTTCGCAAAGAGGCCAAGCGGGAAGGCATGGAAGGCATCTCGCCCCGCTACGTCCAGGACAAAATCTCCAACGCGCTGGTGGCCAATCCGGATTCCACCTGCTTGAACCCGTTCATGGTGCTCAAGGAGCTGGAGTCGGGCTTGAAGCATCATTCGCTGATTTCGAGCGAAGAGCTGCGGGAACGGTACCGCGAACTGATCGCGGTCGTGAAGGAAGAATACACGGACATCGTGAAGAACGAAGTGCAGCGGGCGATCGCGGCCGACGAAGAAGCGCTGGCTCGCCTTTGTGCCAACTACATCGACAATGTGAAAGCCTATACGCAAAAGGAAAAGGTGAAGAACAAGTTTACCGGCGCCGACGAAGAGCCCGACGAGCGGCTGATGCGGTCGATCGAGGAACGGATTGACATCCCGGAAACGCGCAAGGACGATTTCCGCCGCGAGATCATGAATTACATCGGAGCTTTGGCTCTGGACGGCAAGAAGTTCGACTATCGAACGAACGAGCGGCTCCAGAAGGCTCTGGAGATGAAACTATTCGAGGATCAGAAGGACACGATCAAGCTGACCAGCCTCGTCTCGAACGTCGTCGATGCCGAGACGCAGGAGAAGATCGACATCGTGAAGTCGCGGCTGATCCGCAATTACGGCTACAACGAAGAGTCGGCGACGGATGTGTTGCAATACGTCGCCAGCATTTTCGCTCGCGGTGACGTGAAAAGCGATTGACCCTTTGGCGTCTCGGCTCGCTCCGGAGAAACGACCATGGCCCGTGCGATCGACCGAGAAGTGTCGCGCTTCAAGCAGATCGTCCGGGGCAAGGTGCGTCAGAACTTGCGGAAGTACATCACGCGTGGCGAGCTGCTCGGACGGAAAGGACGCGAGTACGTTAGCATTCCCGTTCCGAACATCGAGATCCCCCACTTCCGTCACGGAAGAAAAGGCTCCGGCGGTGTCGGCCAAGGAGATGGGGAGATCGGGCAGCCGATCGGGCGCGGGCCTTCCGACGGGGACGGGACGGGGCAGGCGGGCGACCAGCCGGGCCAGCACATCCGCGAGGTGGAAGTGTCACTGGAAGAGTTGGCTCAGATGCTGGGCGAAGAGCTGGAATTGCCGCGGATCATCCCGAAAGGCAAGGACGCCATCAAAAGCCGCAAGGACCGATACACCACCATCCGACCGACCGGCCCCGAGTCGTTGCGGCATTTCAAACGAACATACAAACGGGCGCTGAAACGGCTCCTGGCTTCCAATGAGTACCGTCCCGACCATCCGGTCATCGTGCCGATCCGCGAGGACGAAGTGTACAAGTCGTGGAAAACGGTCCCGGAGCCGCAAGCCAACGCCGCCATCATTTATATCATGGACGTCTCCGGGTCGATGACCGACGACCAGAAAGACATCGTGCGGACCGAAGCCTTTTGGATCGACACTTGGCTGAAAAGCCAGTACGACGGCGTCCAGATCCGCTACGTCATCCACGATGCGGTCGCGGCCGAGGTCGACGAGGACACTTTTTACCACACTCGGGAAAGCGGCGGGACGCGCATCTCCTCGGCTTATCGCGTCACCCAGCAGATCATTCAGCGCGACTTCCCGCCGGAGGACTGGAACATCTACTGCTTCCAATTCTCCGACGGAGACAACTGGGGCGAGGACAATTCGGGCTGCTTACAACTGTTGATGGACGCAATCCTGCCTCACTGCAACCTGTTCTGTTACGGACAAGTCGAAAGCCCTTACGGGTCAGGGGACTACCTGCGAGAACTCCGCCGAATCGAAGACGACTGGGACAACTTGGTGCTGTCGGAGATTCCGGACAAAGACGCGATCTACGATTCCATCAAAACGTTTTTGGGCAAGGGGCGGTGAGGAGACAGAAGACAGAAGTTAGAAGTCAGAAGTTTTGCGATTTTGCGGTGGAAGATCACGGGCGGAGACCAACGGGCGGACCTCTATGCCGTGGTTCCCGCCCCGCAGGGCATCGGAATACGAAGTCATCGCCCCGTAACCGTCACCCTGAACGTAGAGCAAGCGTCGTCGCTTGCTCTGCAACCCAAAAGAGCATCACAACCCCGGAGTGTCAGACCATGCGGGCGTCATAGGTGCATCTCAACGCACGAAACCATTAACGCTGTGCAATCATGTCGCTAGGTACCGTTCGCACATTGCCGTCGGACATCGCTGCCGCTCAGCGGGAGATCGAAGAGATTGCGCGCGGCTACGGACTCGATTTTTTCGAGACCATCTTCGAGCTGGTGGAATACGATGAGCTGAATATGCTCGCGGCCTACGGCGGTTTCCCCGTGCGGTACCCCCACTGGCGGTTTGGTGCCCAGTACGATGAGTTGTCCAAAGGCTACACCTATGGCCTGCAGCGCATCTATGAGATGGTCGTCAACAACGACCCGTGCTACGCCTACCTGCTGCGAAGTAACTCGATGACCGATCAGAAACTGGTCATCGCTCACGTTTACGCCCATTGCGACTTCTTCAAGAACAACGCGTGGTTCGCTCACACGAACCGCAAAATGCTGGACCAGATGGCCAACCACGCGGCCCGGATCAACCGTCACATTGATCGGTACGGGTACGAGACGGTGGAGGAATTCATCGACGCGTGCCTGTCCATCGAGGACTTGATCGATCCCCATCTGCCGCACATCAAACGGCGGGAGGAGCCCAAGGAATCGGTCCGGAGCCCGCTGGCCGCTCCATCGGAAGACGAGCCGCAGCCACCCGAAGTTCCCCGCAAAACCTTACATGGAGGAATTCATCAACCCGCCAGACGTGCTGCAGCGCGAGCTGGAAGAACGAAAGCAGAAGGAAAAACAGCGGGAAGAGAGCCGGTCATTCCCGGAAGAACCTCAGCGAGACGTGTTGCTGTTCCTGCTGGAACACGCACCGCTGAAAAGCTGGCAGCACGACATCTTGTCGATTATCCGCGACGAAGCATACTACTTCGCCCCGCAAGCCCAGACCAAGATCATGAACGAAGGCTGGGCGAGCTATTGGCATTCGCTGATCATGACCCGCCACGCTTTGACCGATGCCGACGTGTTACGCCGATCATCATAGCGGAACGATGGCAACTCACCCCCAGCGACTGAACCCCTACAAGCTCGGTATCGAGCTGTTCCGCGATATCGAAGAACGCTGGGATAAGGGGCGCTTCGGACCGGAATACGAACAATGCGACGATCTGCGCGAGAAACAGCGCTGGGACAAGAACCTTGGGCTCGGCCGACAGAAAATCTTCGAGGTCCGGCGTATCCACAATGATGTGACCTTCATCGACACGTTCCTGACGCCCGAGTTCTGTCAGGAACACAAGATGTTCGCCTATGCCTACAACGACGCAACCGACTATTACGAAATCACTTCCCGCGATTTCAAGGAAATCAAACAGAGGTTGCTCAACAACCTGGCCAACCACGGCAACCCCTACATTTACGTGGTCGACGGCAACTACTTGAATCGCGGTGAGCTATACTTGAAACACCACTACCAGGGTGTGGAACTGCGGCTCGATTACGCCCGCGATACCCTGGTGAATTTGCAGCGGCTCTGGTCGCGACCGGTGCATGTCGAGACGGTCATCGACGACAAACCCACTTTGCTCTCGTACGACGGCACCGAACACAGAATGGAAACACTCTGAGTCGACCGGACGAGCCAGACGCGGCCAATCGTCGGACGGGCCATCGCGGTGATTGGCCGGACGTTCTGGTCGACAGACGCGGGGAGGCCTCCTCCGCGACCACCGTTCTGAATTTCATTCCTCCGCCACACCCAACGCACACGAGGTTTGTCATGGATCTTGCCACTCAACTCTCCGAACAGCTTCGACGGCTGGCCGGCACGGCTCCTCCGGGAGCTCCGTCGATCAACCTGACCGGTCCGGACGGATTGACGGTCGCCATCGACCTGACGGCCGTCGATTCGTTGAGCTGCGCCTTTCGCGAGCTGCGACTGCATGTCCCGAGTTTGGTCGGCGTCGAATTTGAGGCTTTGAAGGCGTGGGCCGACGCGCTGTCGAGACGCGTCACGTACCTTCTTGAGCACATCGAGCCACTGGAATTCAGTCCGGACGACGGCGCCGTGCTGATGCGATCCACGCCGCCCGGTCAAGGCGACCAAGAAACGAGCTATTACGAAATATTCCTTCAGTCGCACCCGGGCGGCAACTTCACGCTGCGGCGGTTCCGGGCCGAACGCGGCCAACCGGGCCGCCAGCCGGTCGACATCGAGCTGACTTACACCGCCCTGAAACGGCTCATCAACGACCTGATTGCGACCATTCCTTCGCGCTGACCGCAACGCAGCGGACCGTTGCGGCTCCCATCTTGACCCTTTCCCTCTCTTTTCCAGGCTCTGCCCGTCAATGTCCGGCCTTGAGGTTCTGTCTTGTCCCTCAAGGGCGCCCGGCACCGGTCGAACCGGAGCTCTGGCCAATCCTCTCCGAGGCGTCCGCGAACGGGAATCCCATCCATCGCGCGCCTGTCTCGCCCCGCCGTTCTTGAGCTGTTACACTCGTTCGTCGCCCAGGCGGCGGTTTTCAGAGACGAGACAACGAGGAGAGCTGGCATGACGCTTTGGACGGGCGATCGGTTTTTCGTGAAACGATTTCGGTTTTGTGTGTTCTTTGCCGTTTTGGCGTCGGGCGTGGCGGTCGCCCGGGCGGCGCAGCCACGCGAACTGGTGATGAGCAACGCGGCTTTGCGAGTCCGCCTGGAACTGCCTTCCGGCCGACTCACCGTCACGGACCAGCGGGTGGGGATTGTGTGGCGGCAGTACGTGCCGGCGCGATCCGCTCGCGGTTCGGCATGGGGGAAGGTCAAGGTCCAGAAGATTCCTGCCGCTCGGCTGGTCCAACTTACCCGGGCCACCCAGCATGACAACACGTTTCGCGCTCAAGCCAATTGGAACGGCCATCCTTTCGACATCACCTACGAGCTTTCCGCTGACGCCCCTCAGTTGACCGTCACGATCGACACATCCGACCGAAACCGGCGCCTGCCATGGAAGCCGGGCTGGGCTGGCGTGACGATGATGATCTATCCCTACGCGTTCGTGAACGACGAGGCCGGTTCGGAACTCGCCGTCCCCATCGACGAAGGTGTGCTTTGGTCAATTTATGACACCGACCCGAAAAGCGACTATCGCCGTTGGAATTCCTGGTGGCTGCATCAGCGGCTGAGCATGCCGTGGTGGGGCGCCACAGACGGCCGTCGCGGTGTGATGACGGAAGTCGAAACGCCCTTCGACTGCCTCTTCTCGGTCAACTGGGTCGAGACGCCGTCGGGTGAGCGCACGCTGCCGCACATCACGTGGCTGGATTCGAAACGGACGTGGGCTTATCCCCGACGAGTCACCTTTCGGTTCTTCGCCGACGGCGGCTACGTGGCCATGGCGAAAGCTTTCCGACGGGCTGAGCAGGCTCGCGGGACGTTCCGATCGTGGACGGAGAAGGTTCGAGCCAACCCAGCCGTGGCTCGGCTGCGCGGCGCGCTGGATGTCTGGCATCAGCAGGAACTGACGCAGCAGCTCATCGAAGCCCTGAAGGAAGCTGGCGTTCGGAACGCGATTGTCGCTAAGCCGCGCGGCGGAAATGCAGCGGCCACCGAGGGGATCACGCCGGGAGCGATCCGCGCGGCCGTCCAGGCCGGGTATCTCATCGGAGGTTACCACAACTTCACGTGGATCCAGGGCCGCTGGGTCAAGGCCGATCCGTCGCTGAAGGAGGCAGCGGTGGTGCCGGCGTCGGGAAAACTGAAGTGGATCAAGAACGCCTGGGATCCGCTCGGCCGTTTGGACCGATGCCCGGCCGCTCACCGGGACGTGTTCGTTCGGCGCGCCCGCGAGGCGCGCGAACCGGCTTGAACTACTTTTTCACCGACTGCACGACGACCGGCGGCTCCATCCACGAATGCTATCATCCTCGCCATCCGGTGCGACGGTCGGAAGGGGCGGCCAAGTTGAATGAAGCCCTGCAGGCTCTGACGGACCTGGGGCTGGTGGTCGGCTCGGAACGGGGCAAGTGGTGGGCCACCAAGTCTATCCACGTCTTCGAGGGCATCGAAACGCTGATCGAGTACGGCGGGGCTTACTACGGCAGCGGTGACGCCACTCATTGGGTCGGGCCGTACTTGAAAGACAAGCCCGGGTATCGCAAACGGTTCCTCGGCTACGATTTCAACCCGGCCCGTCGCGTGCCGCTGTTTCAACTCGTCTACCACGACTCGGTTTACTGCACCCGCCGCTGGAACCAGGATCCGGGCCGCGATCCGGAACTCTGGAATCGTCACGATCTGATGAACATCCTCTACGGCACGCCCACGATTCTGTTCCTGCATCCCAAGGCCGGCAACGTCGTCGGCACAGCGGCGTGGGAGAAAGTCAAGGACCGGTATTTGCAGACATACCGCAATGTGTGCGGCTGGCACGAAAGGATGGGCTTCGACGAGATGCTCAGCCACCGATTCCTCTCGGACGATCGTCTCGTTCAAGAGACGCGCTTTTCGTCCGGCTGGGCGGTGGTGGTGAATTTCTCCAATCGAGCCTGGAAGGACCCGCGAGGGTTTCGCATCGAGCCCGAAAACTTCCGGGCATTTCTTCGGCCCGAGCCGACGCGTCGGTCAGCGACGCATGGGCCAAAATGAATTACGATCACCACTGTCGCTGCATTTCGCTACGTCACGGCCTCTCACCACGGAGACTGAATCTCAGCGGCTGTGTGGCATCGCGCTGCTCGCGCCAGCACCTGAGAAACATGCTCCCTCTGGTCGGAGATTGAATGCATCATGCGTTTTGTGATCGTGCGTCTTCGCTCTCGGGCGGCGGTGCGATCTTCCAGCCACTTCGCCACGGCGTCACGCGTCCGCTCTTCATTGCTCGAAAACGCTTTTCAGCCGGGCATAATCTCCTCGGTCCCATAACGACATGCCGTGCTCCAAAACTTCCAAGAGCAACGGATGAGCCTCTTGGAACATCAGCTCCCATTCGCTGCGGCAATACACAAAGGGCTGGACATCCAAGGCGAGCCTCTCTGCGTCCGCAGAGAATTCCATCGTGCGATCGATCAGTCGTTTTCCGTCATCCTTGTCCAACCCGATCAGCAAATCATAATCGCTTCCTCGGGACCAATTCCCTCGAGCCATCGAGCCGAACAGAACGACAAAAGCTATCTGATCCGCATATTTCGTCAACAGCCGATCAAGATAGAGCACAAACTGTTCGAAATCAGGACGACTGGATAGCTCGCTCGGCAAAACGAACAATTTGCTCTGCATCGTCCAGTGCTTGGTGAGCATCGCTTTCGAAGTACTGTTCCGCAGGAACGCCTTGCGGAAACGCATCCGGATAGCGAGTCGGAATGTAGTATCGGTTGAGTCGAGCACATGCGGTGCGGATCGAGTTGTCGACCCTCACATGCTGTTCAACCGCGTCAATCAACACGTTCAAGTTGTGGCCGAATTGCGGGGATCGAAAATGCTCACAGATCGCTTTTAGCGCTTTTTCGGCCGCCTGCTGTGAGGTAAAGCAGCACCAAGACCAGTGCCCCGTCGCGCACAGGTCCCGGCTGGCCCGCAGCTCTGCGAGTGCTTCGCCAAACCAGTCAGCCGCCCGCTGCACAGCATGCCTCGTACCGCAACCTCTTTCGAGCGAAACAACCCGCGACTAGATCGTCCGCCCACTTCGCCGCGTCGAACAACGTTGAGACCCTGTCTGGGCTGCAGTTCGACCTCAATACCTATCAGCAGTGGGACCTAGCATTCGCGGACTTTTTACCGACAGTTGTATGCTACAGCGGGGGCTGCAAAGCGTCAACGTACATTTTGCCAACACATGCACCGTCATGCACCGTGTGACGTACGGCGAAGTTCGCCTTTTGCTGTTCGACACGCGGCGACCTTGGGCTGGCAGCTCACCTCGGGCCAATCCCCGCTGAAAAGTTGACCGGATAACGACCTCTTAACCGCTGCTCCCCGGGACTCATCTGGACCAGAGGACTGCAATGGAGCTTGCGGCGCGATCCGAAGAAATTCTCTGAAGAAGCGACCGATTTCCGTCGTTGAAAGGACTATGCAGGTGGAGCCCGCCGAAAAACACCTCTCCGAGTGTCGGCCTCGGCGGTAAAACAGAAAGGCCCCTGGATGGGACGATAGGGGCGCAAGATGGGACGCGCCCGCATGACCCGCGGCCGCTCCCCCGCGTCAACGAGGGCCAACGACCAATTGACAGATGCATTGGTCGGCCAAGGCTCTGCATGGCCCACCTCCCGGCCCCTCCAATCGAGCCTGGAAGGACCCGCGTGGCTTTCAGGTTCAGCCGGAAAGGTTCCGGGTATTCGAGAGCGGGTCGATACGGAGGTGAAAGGACACGCGGCTAGGGCGTCAACTCGAGGCGGAGATACGTGAGGCCCCGGATGCCGATCAGGCGTGTTCGATGTGGCTCGCGTTCGGCTCTCACGTCGTGTACTCGGAATTCAGACGCACGTATTCCTGCGTCAGATCGCTGGTCCAGACTTCGACTGAGGCGTCGCCGAACGGGAGCTGCACGTCTAGTTCGACGTCGCCTCGGCTCATGCTTTCGCGGACGGCTTGCTCGTCGTATTCGGCGGGCGAGCCGGCTTGAAAGATCAAGGTGCCATTGATGGAGAGCGTCACGTCGCGTTCGTTCAATTCCACGCCTGTGCGGCCGCAGCAGGAGACGATCCGTCCCCAGTTCGGATCGTTCCCCGTGATCGCTGTTTTCACCAACACATCGTTGGCGATTGTCTGAGCGATTCGTTTGGCTTGGTCCGGCGAGTGCGTGCCACGGACCCGAACCGTGACAAAGTGCGCGGCGCCTTCGGCGTCGCGCACGATCGCCTGAGCCAGCTCGCGCGTCACCCCGTCCAGCATCTCCTGAAACTGCCGACTGTCCTTTTCCGATCGAAGTTCCACACCGGATGCTCCGTTGGCCAACAAGATCACCGAATCGCTGGTGCTGGTATGGCCCTCGACGCTGATGCAGTTGAAGCTGCGGTCGACGGACTGGCGGAGCATAGTGTCGGCAGTCCTCGGATCGAGGTGCAGATCGGTGAGGATCACTGCCAACATGGTCGCCATGTTGGGACCGATCATGGCGGCTCCTTTGGCAACGGCGCTGAGGCGGACCTCGCGGCTGGCCAGCTCGAACGTGCGAAACGCCTGCTTAGGAACCGTGTCGGTGGTCATCATGCCGCGAGCGGCTTCGAGGAAGGCGTGGGGATCGCTGCCGAGCAGTTCCATCAGGACGGGAATCCCGGCCGCCAGCTTCTCGCGCGGCAAAGGACGCCCGATCACGCCAGTCGAGCACACAAGCACGTCTTCGGGAGGGCAATCCAAGCGTTGAGCGATTTCGGCGGTCATCCAACGGGCGTCATCCAGACCTCGTTGCCCCGTGCAAGCGTTGGCATTGCCCGAGTTGATGATCACGGCTCGCGTGGTTGTCCGAGGAACTCGCGTCCGTGAGACTTGCACGGGAGCTCCACAGACACGGTTCTGTGTGAAGACACCGGCGCTGGTGCAGGATACCTCAGAAACAAACAAGGCTAAGTCCGGCGTCCTCGGATTGTCTTTGATCCCGCACGCCGTGCCGGCCGCGAGGAATCGTTGTGGGAGGGGAACCTTTGTCATTCCGCTTCTCCAGACCGTTCCGATCGTCGCCTGCGGTGAGCGCCCGGCAGCAGAGCCGTCGTTTCGGCAAAGCCGCACATCAGGTTGAAGTTTTGGACGGCGACGCCCGCCGCGCCTTTGACTAGATTGTCCAAGCACGCAATGACGATCGCTCGGCCCCGGTAGCACCGTACGGTGATGTCGCAAAAATTGGTGCCCAGCGTGTCTTTAGTCGACGGCAAGTGGTCGACAACTCGCACAAACGGTTTTTCGGCATAAAACTCACGCAATCGGTCAAGTAACTGGTTCTCGTCGACCGAGCGGGTTAGGGGGGCATAAATTGTGCACAAGATGCCGCGGTCCATCGGGACCAAGTGCGGAATGAAGACCGTCTCGACCGGCTGGCCGGCGATCTGCGTCAGCACTTGTTCGATCTCCGGTGTTTGTCGATGCCGCGCGACGGAAAAGGGACTGACGCTTTCATTGCATTCCGGGAAAAGGGTCATCATTTTGGGCGAACGGCCGGCTCCGCTCACACCGCACTTCGCGTCGATGACGATGCCGGTCGGTTCGACATCTTGCCCGGCCAGAAGGGGCCCAAGTCCCAACACAACGGCATTGGTGAAGCTGCCCGGATTGGCAACCAATTCAGCCTCCCGCAGCCGCTCCGCCCAGACCTCCGGTAGCCCGTAAACCGTGCTGCCCAGCCGAGTCGGATCGGTGTGGACGACGCCGTACCACTGCTCGTAAACGCTGGCATCGTTCAGCCGGTAGTCGGGGCTGAGGTCCACCACGCGGCAGCCGGCCGCCAGCAGCTCGGGAATGACCGCCGAGCTCAGTCCATGGGGCAGGGTGCAAAAGGCGAAATCAGCTCGTTCCGCCACTTGAGCCGATTCCAAATCCTCGCAGACCAAGTCCAGACAACCCGCCAGGCTTGGATGAACCGACTCGATGTGCGGCGAACCGTCCTGCCGCGCTGTCACGGCCACGATCTCCGCTTCCGGGTGCGACAGCAGAATCTTGATCAACTCCAAAGCCGCGTATCCCGTGGCTCCCAAGATGGCAATCCTCACCATCGGCTCCCGTTCTCCGGTTCGTGTCCTCGTGAAGAGACCGTCATGGGCCGCTCGCAGGGGCTTGCCCCTTGCGCACCAAGCCCCTCCGCACCAGAACGGGCGGAGAAGGGCTTTCAAGCGACCGTGTCTACATCATTCCCGAAATCGCCGTACCCCGAGGTCGGCCGAAAGCGATCGCCACGTCAGCCACGATCAGGCTTTCGGAATCGTAGGGGCCGACCGCCGCCGGCTGACCAGTAGCGTCAACGATCAATGAGCAACCAATGCACTTTCGCCCCGCCCAAGGTCCGGCCCGGATCGGCCCGATGTTGCTCGCGCCGACCACGACCATTTGAAACTGGCGAGCTAGTTCTCCATACGCGCCTCGCCAGAGCGCCCCGTACAGATCAGCCGAGTTGTCGTGGTCCGCGTCAACGGCCCAGGCGCACGGAGAGGCGATGAGCTCGGCGCCCATTCGCCCGAGCGTGCGTCCGATGTCCAGCGAATTTGGGAAATTGTCGGAGCATATGTCCATGCCAATCGTCGCCCATTCCATGCGGACCACACCCAGTCGGTCGCCGATCTCATACAAGTTTTGAGCGATCTGGAGGACGTTGATCTTGCGGTATCTGAGTCGCACGCGGCCATCTGGCCCGATCAAGACTGCACTGTTAAAGACGCGATGCCCATCTCGCTCGGTTAATCCAGCAACGACCGTGAGATTTGCCCGCGCCGCAGCCCGCCCCAATCGGTCCGTGCGCGGCCCGGAAATCGGCTCGGACAATTCCCGGGACTCCGGATAAGTCCAGCCCACGTCCAAACACTCGGGCAAAACGATCGCGTCGCAGCCCCGCCGTCCCGCTTCCGCAATCATTTCCACGGCGCGATTCAGGTTTGCATCGACCTGACCACCCTCCACGCGCATCTGACCGGCCGCAAGACGGATCTGCCTCTGCCGATTCATAGGCCATTTCTCGCCTCAGCGCTTGCCCGCTGCCGGGCGACAGCCGGCGACTGGACA
>JAADHY010000329.1:0-3245 GCA_013151585.1 Planctomycetota bacterium | reverse complement strand
ATCGCGTCACGAACCACCACCACACGATTCTTACCTGCTAGCTCGAGGATTCACCCTCCGAACCGCCTTCCGACTTCTCTCCCTCATCGGGCGTTTGATCCCCGGACTGATTCTCCGAAGAGCCCGCTTCGGACGGGGACGAGCCTCCTTCGTTTTCCATGGCCTGTCCAGCCGCCTCGTCCTTTTGACTGTCGGTTTGGTCGGGGCTTCCGGAGTCGGTTGAGCCGGCAGGTTGTTCAGCCGCGACCGTTTCCGGAGCCTTTTCTTCGGAGGTCGTCTCCGACGCGGCGGAAGGCTCGGGCTGCGTTGCAGGACTCGGCTCGAAGCTGGCCGCTTCCTCGGTCTCGGGCTGCGGCATGAAGACTTCGTCAAAGTCGGTGTCGTCGTCGCTTTTCCGCAGCAGGAAATAGACGACGGTCATCGCGGTCCAGAAAAAGCTGAAAATGAAACCCACCGTTGCCAAGCTGACCACTCTCATCCAGATGCCAACCGTCACGATGCCGACCGTCGCGGTTCCGGTCGCAACTTCCGAAATGGTGGCGCCCGGAAGCAGCTCTTTTCCGCCCAGCAGAGCCGGCGCGGCCTGCAGCAGGAGCCTCATGTTGTCTAAGCCCAAGCCCGACGCCACGCTCCAGCCCGCCAAATACGACAGCAAACACGCGATGAGCCACACGAAAAAGATCACAGCGGCTCCGTACAGGAGCATCACCACTCCGAGAAACAAGTAATACCAAGGGCGGTTGTAAACGTAGCTGTAAGCCCGACTCAAACCGTCAAAGCCATCACTTCCTTCGGTGCTGATGGCTACGATCATGAGCGGCCAACCGACGGCCACACCTATCAGCATCAAAGCCATCAGGAACCCTGCCAGCAACGGCAAGAACCACAACACGCCGACGAAGATGTCTCCGATGAACGGAATTCGACCGATCAATCCGCCGATGAAACAGGCTAACCAGAAAAAACCAACCCCCACCAACGGCAGCAACACGGCCGCCATGTACGATGGGAAATGACGCAACGAAAAGTCCAGCGCTGACGTGAGCGACAGTCTTTCATCAATGGCGAATTGGGTCGCGGCCAGTCTCGCGATCGCGCCGGCAAAGACGGCCCATACGCACAAGGCCCACAGCAAACGCGTCCACGCTTCGGCAATCTCTCCCCAAGAATGATCGGTTCGGAAAAGCGTAACCGCTGGGTCAATCACACTGCGCAACGGTGCCAGTAAGACCAACCCTCCGTCTCGGAAAATCTCGTAAAGGTTGCTCCAGGGGGCCTCCTGAAGCTGTTCGAGTCGTTTCAACGGCGGCGTTTTCCCGAGCTGTTTTTCGATCTCGACAATCGTGGCGTCCCAAGCCACGGACTTTTCCTTCTCTTCTTTCTTTTCCTTCCGGGCTTTTGCCTGCTGCTCGTCTTGGCCAGCCGCTTCCTCACGAGCTCCGACGCTTGATTTCATCGAGGGTTTTTCCGCCGGTACGAAAGGCAGCAAGGAAATCAGCGCGTTCCCGACGGAAAAGGTGACCAAAGCCAAAGCCGCCAGCGCTAGCTTTCGGACGTCGATGGCAATGGAAAAAGAGCGGAAGAGTCGAATCCACGGCAGCCAGTCTCGCAGGTTTGTGGTCACGTTGTTTTCCATGGCACGCATCCCCAATCTGGTGCTAGACGTGAACAGTCACAGACACTCTGCAGAAGAGATCACATTATAGCGCGCCGCTTTCCTGAGTTTCCACGCTGGTTGTGCAAGAATTTCTACTCGCAGCCGAGTCAATTTTCCTCGATAGGATCGCAAAAAGGCGACGCTTCTGGTCAGAACGCGGCCAAACCGGATGATTCCAGACGCGGTCTCACTATCACTCAGCCGCTTCCGCGCGACCAACTTTGGCACACTTTTTCTGAGCGAGTGGGTGATCGCGGCCTTTGCTCGTCTGTTGCGAGCTGCAAGGAGCTGGACCATTCGAACCACGGCAGTCCGCTGCCATTCGCGGCCCTTTTTGAAGATAACACGCGGTTCGGAATTGGCCATGTTTTTGACAAACGGTTTCTCACTTCGGTACACTGTAGCACTCGTGTAACGTTTCCGGATTCCCGTCGCTCCTCCCACCCGCAGCCGATTCCGCCTTGTGGGGCAACTCATGAATGCGAACCTTTCGACGAACGACGCTGAGGCGTTGAAGCAGGAGCTGGACCGGTTTCGGGCCGACTTTGAACGGCTCCGCAGCGAAGTAGCCAAGGTCATCGTCGGGCATGACGAGATCGTCGAAGGCACTCTGATCGCGTTAATCGCTGGCGGCCATGTGCTGTTGGAAGGCGTCCCCGGCTTGGGGAAAACGCTGCTGGTCCGGACCCTCGCGGATGCGTTGGACTTGAAGTTCTCCCGTGTCCAGTTCACGCCCGACTTGATGCCGGCCGACCTGATCGGCACCAACGTGGTGTTGGAGACCCCAGAAGGTGGCCGGAAGTTCCAGTTTCAGCGTGGGCCGATCTTCGCGAACATTGTGCTGGCCGACGAAATCAACCGCGCTACTCCGAAAACGCAGTCGGCGTTGCTGGAGGCCATGCAGGAAAAGGCGGTCACAGTCGCCGGCCAGACCTATCTGCTACCGGAACCGTTTCTGGTCCTGGCCACACAGAACCCGCTGGAAATGGAAGGCACTTACCCGCTGCCGGAAGCTCAGTTGGATCGGTTTTTTCACAAGCTGCTGGTGCAGTATCCGAGTTCCGACGAGCTGGCGACGATTCTGGACCGCACGACGCAAACGGAAGAGCCGCGAGCCCAGCCGGTTCTGAGCGGCGAGCGGATTCTGGAGATGCGTCAGTTGGCACGGAGCGTCCCGATCGCCGAGGACGTGCGATCCTTCGCCATCAACGCCGTTTTGGCCACTCACCCGGAAAACGGCCGGGCCTCGGAAAAAGTCAGGCGGTACGTGCAGTACGGATCGAGCCCGCGCGGGGCTCAGGCCATGGTGCTGGCCGCCAAGATCCGAGCCATTTTGGACGGACGGTATCACGTCGCGCGCGAGGACTTGCGCAGGGCAGCGCATGCGTCGCTGCGACATCGGCTGATCTTGAACTTCGAAGGGCAAGCGGAAAACATCGCGCCGGACGAAGTGATCGACGATGTACTTGGTTCGCAGGCGTAGGAAGCGGTTCGCAGCGCGTTCTGCTCGTTCCTACGCTGCCGCGTGGGAATGCCAACGGTGCGAGGCTGGGCCTCGGCGGTTGGACCGACGATGTGATGCTGGCAG
>JAADHY010000432.1:7037-14077 GCA_013151585.1 Planctomycetota bacterium | reverse complement strand
CCATCAGAAACATGCACCGACTCGCGGACAACGTTCTTACTCAAGAGGCCAGTCAACGGCGAACCGCAAATTGACACTTCATCAGTCCAGAAGTTGTACGTAGCCGCTGCTGAACCGGATGAGACGGTACTGATAGCGGGCATCTGAATCGTAGCGGTAGTTTTCGAGCTATGAAAGAACACCAGCAACTCGGCTCGCCAGAATCGGCACCAGTTCCGACGGGAGTAACCGTATTCGATCTGAACGAGACGCTTGTCCCAATCCCGCACAGACACAGATCGCCCGCCGCGACCTGATGTCCTGCAAAAAGTTCCGGCTCCGAACCGAATCTCCTGTTGCGCACCATTCTTACTCTCCTCCTCAGCGCCGTGCTCAGTAGCGTCAGGCCACCATTCGACGCGGCACTCCGGCGAGAGCTCAGGTAGCTGCGGGAAGCCTCTCTCGGTTATCCGTGTCCATCCGAGCGACAGCCGTTTTAGGGGATTAACCCGACCCAAGTCTGGAACCGCGCTGTCGGTCACAGAGGTCCCCGCCACGGATAGCGTTTCCCAGCCGGGAAGGCGGTCAGCGATAAGCGTGATCGCGCGATCGTCGATTCGCGTTTCATCGCGCGTCAACTGTCGGAGGCTTCGCGATTCGACGAGCGTAGGAAATCCATCCGTCGTCACGTTGGTCCCAGCAAGGTCTGATGATTTCAGGGACACCATCGCCGACAGGTACTCGAGCGAGGAATCAGTGATCTGTGTTCCGGTGAGGTGCAAGGCGACTAGGTGAGGAATCTCCGCGACTTTTCCGAGGCCCGTCCCGGTTATCTCAGCGTGAGACAAGTCAAGGGTTTCCAGGGATGGATGACCGGTCAGCGCGTCCAAGTATCGTCCCGAACTACGAGTTTCTTCGGGATTGGGGCGCCTCCTCTGACGCACGTCGCTGACGCCGCTCAACAGAAACCAGGCGTCGTGGACACGTTGCAGGCAAACGAGCGAGATCCGGGC
This sequence comes from Planctomycetota bacterium, assembly GCA_013151585.1. Classification (GTDB taxonomy): domain Bacteria; phylum Planctomycetota; class Planctomycetia; order Planctomycetales; family Planctomycetaceae; genus JAADHY01. The sequence continues at coordinate 13,085 of JAADHY010000432.1, read as the reverse complement.
CAAAGGCGGGACAACCCGACACCAGCATGGTGACGATTGCTCGGCACTCCACCAGCCAACCAGACTCTCTGCCCAGCGCCAGCCTGGTGCTCTACAGACTCCGCCGCCAGCCACGTATACGCGATTGGCAATGCAGGTCTCATGATAAACGCGATGCAATTCAAGGCCAGATGCCAACACGAGCATCATCACCACAATCGTGCGCAGACATCGGGCGCGGCTTTGTTGGAACGTTCGTGACAGCAATCGCGGCAGAGACCAGCGTTCCATAACGGGGTGTCCGCATCTCACGTAACTTGACCGCTCAGATGTCCGTGAATGCCGTGTCTCTGTGGTAGCTCATCCGCGTTCGCCAAGCGGCCGTCGAATATGAACAAATCCATTCGAGTGTACTGGTCTCCGCCCACACTGGAAATACTTCCCTGTTTACCGAACGTGGAGTGATCTGCGTCATCGGGATCGTCTGGGCGCTCACTGCGTTCGACCCCAGACACTCGTCCGCAGCAGTTGCAGCAGGCGACGCTGAGTTCGTTTCGAAGTGTTCGTCGTCTGTCGGAGACGAGATAGTGGTACTGCACGCTCCGCTCGCGGTCTAAATGCGAAGGGGCGACTCGTTACCCGGCCGAAGATTTGTTGCCGATGTCAACACCCGAAGGGCCTAACGTTGTGCCTGCGCTGTAGACGACAGAATCTCACAGGCCGGCAAGGCCGCTTGCAGCCTACGTAGCCCGGCGGCCGTCACAGCGGTATTCTGTAAATTCAACCAGTTGAGCTTTCTCAAACCCTTCAAGTGATGGGTCCCCCTGTCGGTCACCTCGGTGCCCGAAAGGTTGAGCGATTCGAGATTCACCAAACCGCTTAGGCATTCCAAGCCTCTGTCGGTCACGTCAGTGCCCGAGAGGTCTAGCGTTCGTAGTTTTCGCAACCCGCGCACTTATCGCAGCCCCGCGTCACCGACCTCGGTGGCGTCCAGATCCAGCACTCTTAGGTTGCGTAGCCCTTTGATGGGCTCTATGCCGTCATCGTTGACCCGACAGCCGCACAAGTAAAGGTACTCAAGTCGCGACATATTCGCGATGTATTGCAGCCCCTCACTGGTGACCCGTGTACCAGCCAGGTTCAGGTAGTACAGTTTCCTGCAGTCGCTCACATGTTTCAGCCCTGCATCGCCGACCTGAGTGCCCACCAAATCCAAATACGCCAGTTCGCGGAACCCCGCGAGGTGTGCCATCCCTCCGTCCGTTATATCGCTTTGGGCAAGAACCAGGGATTTGAGTTCTCTCGCTCCGCTCAGATACTTAAAACCGACGCCAGTGACCCTGGTGTCAATCAGAGTGAGTCTTCGCAGGTGGGCAAACGGTTCCAGGCACTTCAAGTCCTGGTCCGTTATCTCGCTGTTGATAAAATCGACGGAAATGCACTCGTTGGTTCTCAGTTCATCGATAGCGACTACGCCGCCCAGCTCCTTGACCTTGGCGATCTCGGGCTTTTCACAGCCAACCGTGGCGATCAGAACCCCCCAAGCCAGTACTCGCAGCGCCATGCGGCATCGCACAACGTGCTCGGCTCGTCGCCATTGATTTACTTCCATCGGAGCACCTATTGGCACGGAATGGAGAAAGAAAGCCGACGGTAGCTCCTCCCCGTGACATCAAGCCCGCGTCCTTCGGGCCAGCAGGCTCCGGCCAGCCGATCCCCGACCCGCTCCCCAATACCGAATGCCCCATGTGGACCATTAGGATCGACGTCCCAAAAATCGACGGTTTGCGAATAGCGGAATACGCAATCCGCAGAGACATTGATCCGTTTGCAGCAACCTTTTTCATCGCAATGCGCTCTCGCCGAGAATCTGCACTTGCGGGAGAAAACGCACCAGCTAATCATCTTCGTACGGCTCCGATCGCCGGAACGTTCCTGCTGAAAGTCTTCGCCTTTCGGTCGCAACGCGAGCAGGACGGGTGCCACTTGCTCAACGAGTGGGATGGACATGGACTGCTTACATGATCGACGCTGCTCAGGAGCATTGTACCATGCGGCAACTGGAACAGCCAAACACGTCTGGTTGGCTGGACCCGAATGGCTAGGATTCCGGACCGCGCTGCGTCTGCGCTGGCGGGCCAGATTTCGAAGGTGCGGAAGGCGACGGCGAAGGGCTGCGGCGGCCGGACGACAAGTCGTCGGAACGGCGCCACGCCAGCCCGAACTTACCCCCACTGCGCTTTTTGGCAGGCGAAGAACGCATGCTCCGATCTCGCAAGCTCACCAAGTTAGTCGAGAGCATCGCCCGCGGGCCCGTCCTCTCTCACCGCACGAATTCGGCAGAAAAAACGCAAACAACTCCCGCTACTGATTGGCGCGGACAGAAGTCGCTGGCCGGCGTCCTAGTGCTTTGTCAAAACGAAAAAGTGGGATCACGCGGGGTTGTGGTGCAGGCGTCTCGCAATCGGCGGCCGGGACGGCCGCACCACAATGCAACGCAATCCTAACTTTCTGCCGTGACACAGCGCTAGCGGGAATTGCCCCAGTTTTCCGATGGGGCTCATTGTCGCGCGCAGCCAGTATCCCTTGCGTGAACCCCGCGGGTCTGGCGTCATCACGATCCCGGCGGCGACAGCTCGACCCGGTAGCCGAACTCCGTCGGCGCAGTCGTGAATGTCACCTCGCTACCGGACTGCTGGTATGGGACCTCCCGCAACGGTTGGCCGTGCACGTCGATGGCTCGGACGGCGGCCCCCTTCGCCGGCTTCTCGATCGACGCCAGCCGCAAGGTGACCGGGAAGGCAGGACCGTCCGGCAGTGGCGTCACCACCAGCGCATCCGCTTTCAGGTCACAGCGAAAGGCACCCGCGGTTTTGGCCACCCCGAAATCAATAGGCGTGCGATTCGGTTGCAGTCGGTCCGCCAAGGAAGCGTCAGGCCAGGGGCCGATCGGTTCCAGACGCATGCCGGTCACGGTGCGGCCTTTGCCTTCAACGACCAAAACGCCAATGCGGTACCGCCGCTGCGAATCTTCATGCCCGAGCAGCCGATAGCGGCGTCCCCGCTCTTCCGGCGCGTACAGGCCGACGAGGATCTCGTAGCGCCCGGGCGGACAATCGTCCGGCAGCGTCATTGTCCAGTCCTCGCCGGTGGTGACGCGGCCTTGCCAGCGGCTGGTCGGAACCTTCGGCTTTCCGCCGCCGCCGTAAAACCCCACCAGACGCAATCGGGAAACCTGCGGCTGGAAAAAGTGCATGAAGACCGTCAAGTCCTTCGGGGCCGGGCGTTCGGCCAGCCAGTCCACGAGAAGCTTGAACCGCCGGTTGCCGAGGTATTCCAGTCGCTTGGCTCTCGGTTGGATCGGCAGCACAGGCTCGCGCACGAAGCCGCGTGCGTTCAAATAGAACGTTTTGCCGTTTCGTGACCGCTCGACGACCGCGCCGTCAATTCGTTCGATGCTCGATTCGATCGCACCGTTGACAGCCAGGTAGCCATACTGCGGAAGAATCCGGCCCTCCACGTCCCAATCTTCGGGCCCGCGATTCACGTAAACGCGAGCTCCCGATTTCCAGTGCACAATGATTCGATGCAGATCGCCATCGGCCCATTCGACCCGCTCGATTTCGTCCCGGGCGATGCTGCGGACGAAGTCCTGGGCGAGCCAGTACTTCCGGACCGCTCCCCGCACGTTGGCCCCTCGATCCACCATCAACGCGTGCCCGGTCAGCAGCTCGGCGCTGATGTAGTCGTCACTTTCGATGCCATGCAGGCTTCGACTCCGACCGCCTTGATAACGACCGGAATAACCGACGCCGTGCAGACTGAACCGGGTGTGATGCACGGCATCGAACCAGGGGACCCGCGCCCAATCCTCGCAGGGAATCGTGATGCAGAAGCGGCGAGGCTTCGAGACAATCTGCAAGAATTGGCAGTCGGCTCCGTCCACGTATCCGATCAAGTGGTCGCCTCCGGCTTCGGAGATCATCGGGGCTTGTCCGCCCAAAAAGTCACGAATCCACGCGAAGGCCTGGCCCCAGCAGCGGCGTGTCTCCAGTTTCGAGTGGAACGTCCCTTGCCGGTCGTAGTAGTCGAAGCAGTTCGCTGAAGTGAAGACGTCGATGAAATATGCCGTCGGCCGAAGCGCCGGCTTGATCAGTTTCAGATTCCGTTCAACGAACGGCTGGATATGATCCGGCCGCCACTGATAGCTTTGAGCGTCGCGGCCCGTGTTGATCCAGGCTTTGCGAGGTCGACCGGCCGCGTCGAACGTGATGTGCTCGTAGCTGAAGTCGGTGGCGTCCGGGTAGAAGTCGATGTAGTTGTCGTGCAGAGCGAAGAGGATGTCGTGCCGAGCACACAGGTCGGAAAACGCGCGCAGCTCCTCAAGCGTGCCCAATCGCGGGTCGGGCGGAAAGATGTCGGGCAGGCGGTAGTCATAGCCCCATCGCTGCCAGACGTGCATCACAACCAAGGCATCCGTCACGCCGTAGTCGATGCAGCGCCGCACTCCGGCAGCGTCCACTGCGTAGCGTCCGCCCCAGATGTCGAAGCAAAACCGTCCGGCCTTCCGAGCGACCCCGGCCGACGGTCGCTTCTCGCACAAAGGCCGATAGCGGACCGCGCAATCCATCGCTCCTTGCAGTCCCGGCACAAAGGTGAAGGTCGTGTTCCAATGGGTTCGCAGCGTATACAGACGCTGCTCTGGCTCGACTTGTAGAAAATCGACCGGAACATCACAGGCCATCAGGAGCGACACGCCGCGCTCAAAATCGAAGCCAACGTGACTGGTCGAGAGATTGTGTCCGCCGCCGTAGGCTCGGAACGCCTTCGGCTTGACGATACAGAACCCGTGGCCGTAGTAGACGCGCGGCGCGGTCTGGTTGGCCGGTCCGAGAGCCAGCTCGGTCAGCCGACGTGGGCAGTCCCATTTCACTCGCATGCCGGCCCCTTCGGTCCAGACCTGCGCCGTCAAGCGAGAAGGTCCGTCCTTTGTTTGAAGATGATGCTCGATCAGCACGCGACCCGCCGCGGCCTGACGCACCGAAACGCGCTCGACCAACACACCCGACGGCCAACGACCAACGGGCTGATCTTCGACGGCGATGCGAAACCCGTCAAAGAGCACAGATCGGTCGGGCGAGCCGAACGCGACTGCGGCATCGGCCAGGCCGTTCGGCCCGAGCGCGATCGCCGCGCGACATGGACCTTCGAAGTCAAACACGAGGACGTTCTTGTCGTCGGCTTGTCCCGTCTGAAGTGCTTGAATCGCTTTCGCAGCGAGTCGCCTTTTCTCGGCGGACGATAACTGCGTGGGCGGCGGTCCAGCGACGACAACCGGATCGCCCCAGTAGCTTTGATCGCACGTCGTGTTGCGTTTGGGGCCGGGGTGACTTTCCAGCCGCAGGCGGATGGTCCGGCCCGCATAGGGCGACAGGTCGACTTCGCCGGGCACCCAGCGCTTGCTATCAGTGTGGCGTTCGAACACGGCCACGTCGTCGACCCAAACCCGGAACGTCACACCGTCGCTGGGTGGCTCCTTCGGCGGATGATGATCGCGGATGGCGTTGTAGAAGGTTAGGCGGAGCGGCTTGGCCATCGGAAGTTTCAGACGGTACTCGACGAAGATCGTCCCGCCGCCCGGCCGCCACGGCGGATGCATGTGGATCGCCTCACGCGTCTGGCCACGATCGACCGGGCCGCGATGGAAACTGGCTCGGCACCTTGGATCGCTGCCTTCCCATCCGACCGGCATACGCACCAGCGGCTGGTCGAAGTACCGCCACAGCACACGGTGCTGGCGGCTTGCGGCCAGCGGCACCGCGCCGTGTTCGGGCACAGCAATGACGGGCAACTCTGCCGACGAGGCTGCGGTCGTCTGTTCGGGCGGAAGCTCGGTCAGGAAGACCTGAACAGCATGAGCGACTCGCTGACGACCGCCCTCGGAAAAAGACGCGTAAACGTGAACCGGGTAGTGCGCAGAATACGTGCCGCGACCGGCGGCGATCTGGAACTCGCACTGCGCTTCCCCGCCAGCGGGCACAGACACGTTCCGTTCCGTCGGACCAACCG
>JAADHY010000432.1:0-6986 GCA_013151585.1 Planctomycetota bacterium | reverse complement strand
CGTGTTCGTCAGACGCACCGATACACGTTGAGGCGTCTGCAAATGGCGGACGGTCGCAATCGGATCGATGACGAGCGTCAAGGGGCCCTCCTGGACCCGATGTCCGTCGAAGGCCGGTGCGCAATTCGTCGCCCAACCAATCAACATCGCCAAGACTATGAAACTCTTCCGCCTTGATTCTCGCCGATTCATGCTGCAACTCCGTGATGGTCCCTTCGTGGCCCGATGGTCCGCCCTGTTTTGGGGCCTGCTGATCGAGTCCCCGCCAACGTCCGGCGATTGTACCCGACAGAGCCGCCGTAGGATATCATTGAAGCGGGACAGGTCAGCGGAGACTGTCGTGCCGGCCGGCGAATCGTAAGGGCTCCCACCGAAGGAAACGGAAACATGTCGTTTTGCACGGCCATCAACTGCATGGACGGGCGGGTGCAGCAACCGGTGTGGCGCTATTTGCGGCGCCGGTTCCACGTCCGGTACGTCGACATGATTACCGAACCCGGCCCCTGTGCCGTTTTGTCCGAGCGGGTCAATCGCACGGTCCTTGAGCGGATTCTGGACCGGTGCGTGATCTCGATCGAGCTGCATCGATCGGTGGGCCTTGCGATCGTCGGCCATTACGACTGCGCCGGCAATCCGGTGCCCGAGCCGATGCAAAAAGAGCAGATCGAGCGAGCGGCCCAGTTCCTGCACGATCAGTGGCCGGAGCTCCCCACCGTCGGCCTGTGGATCGACCACCGCTGGAAGGTGCGCGAACTGTGTTGCATTCGGTAGCCTGAATTCTCATAGCCCCTCTCGACTTCGCTCGGCTCGTCCCCGTTTCGCCGGGTTGAAGACGAGGTTTGTCTGGACATGAGCGAAACGTGCGCGCAAAAGAGATTTTTTGCGAAGGAGCAACTGACTGTTTCGGTCCGTAACCGCCAAGCGGGGAGGGAGTCCGGGATGTCTTGCCGATGTGACAAGACCTGCAACATCGGTAGGAGTTCTACCAATCCGAATTGTCAGCGCCGGAGATTGTTTTGCGGTTTTCTTGCTGCGTGATTTCTCGCTAACGCATCGGGGCCTCGTCGCAGTTTTTTTCGCACAAGCTAGATATCGTAGTCCCCTTCGCTTTCGGATTTCACTGGTTGTGTCGACATACCATATGTAGGTTTTTGGGTGACAGGAGCTGGACTTGGGCCGAAATTTGAGCGTCGTGACGAGCGACATCCAATTCAGAACCGCCCCGGTAAGCCGAGGGCTTTCGGTGTTCCCCGGAACTCACCGGAGGTTCCACATTTGAAGCCCTCGCCCCGGGCCATTCGCACCATTTACCGCCAGAAACTTGCCGGAATCATCGAGAATTGTGGAGACTGTAGCACGATTACAGCGGATTGGTGGTGACACGTTGAGCGTTTTCCGCTATTTTTCCGGTTCGAATCTATCCAAGGAGGGTGAACATGGCTGGACCGGGAGCGTATATGGCGGACGGAACCGAAGGCATCACGCGTGTTGAAGACTTGCCGAAGCCGAAAGTCGTTCGACGCAGCCGCAATTTTTCGCGGCGGCCTTGTCCGAATTGCGGGCACAGTTGCTACCGCAAACGCACCTTCGAACGGACGCTGCACGACGTGGGAGATCTGGTCAGCGGACGCCCGCGGAACATTCAGCTTACCTACTCGCAGCACTACTGCTGCAAATGCAAGAGGTACTTCAACGCGGACATGTCGGACTTGGCCTTGCCGAAGAGTCACTACACGCATCGCGTTGTCACGCTGGCAGTGCGGTTGGTCGTGGAGGACGGCTTGCCTTACCGCGCCGCAAGTTGGCATCTCTGGCGAGACCACCGCGTGTTCGTCCCGTACGCCACCATCCAGAACTGGGTGGAGGCCGGGGGAAAAAAAGGCAGAGCAGCACGTCGCCGGACAATATCTGGACGCCGTACTGGCTGATTTCTCGGGGTATATCGCGGTCGACGAATTGTACGACGGTCCGTTCTGTGTCCTTTCGATTGTTGACAACCGCACCTTCCGGCGCATCTGTTACGAGGTGCTAGATCACAGCCCCACCCACGCCGACATCGAGCGTTTCTTCCGCAGGTTTCAGTCGCTGCTGAAGGAACGCGGACTGGAGTTGAAGGGGATCACCACGGACAGTTCCAGCCTGTATCCGGAGCCCATTTCCAGGATTTTCGGTGATGTGGCGCATCAGGTTTGCGAGTTTTATGTCATTAAGGAACTGACCAAAGCGGTGCTGCGTGCGGTAGCCAGGATTCGGAAAGAGTTGCGTGCTACCAAACCGAAACTCGGCCGCGGTCGTCCGTCCACGGCTGCAGCCCGCAAGACGGCGCAGCGTCGCAAACGAATCGATCAGAAGGTCGGCGACCTCTTTGAGCATCGTCACCTCTTTGTCCGGCACGACCTGACTCGCGCACAGCGGCGAACGCTTCAGCACATCACGCGGGGACGGCCTGAATTGCGAACCTTACGTGACATCATGGATGAGGTCTACCGTCTGTTTGATCGCCGCTGTCGGACGGCCACAGCGTTGGAAAAGCTGGCCAAGCTCCGACGCCGGGTTCGTCGCTTCAAAAAGGTTGGCCAGACGTTGCAAAAACTGTTCTCGCCCAACCTGGACAAGTCGCTGACGTTTCTTGACGACAAACTGCTGCCATCAACATCCAATGCCGTCGAACGCGGCTACCGGCGTCACCGCAAAATGCAAAAGACCGTCTACCGCGTGCGGACTCAACAAAACATCAATGGACGGATTGCCTTGGACATGCAACGCGAGGAGCGAGGACAACAGCATGCGGAAACCACCAAAACCCTGCACGCAGCGAGGCAACGGAAAGCCGTCTAATCGTCTGTAATGATGCTACAGTCTCGCATTGTGCTCCATTACTTCAGCAGATAAAGGTTCGCAACGGTGATGCCCGAAAGCATGCTGCCGACGATTCCGAGGTAACCCTGGTCGGTGCCGCACAGGTAGAGGCCCTCCAGGTACGTTCGGCCGTCGCGAATCTTCCGAGGAGCCCCGTAGACGGCTCCATTGACGTGGCCGGTATAGCGGTGGATGGTCCTGGGGGTGAACAGGTCGGTGTCGACGATGTGGTCGCGGAAATCGGGAACGATGCGGCAAGCGGCATCCACGATCCGGGGTCGCCAGGTCTCTTTTTCCGAGGCGTAGCGATCGACCGGCAAATCCAACCAGTACTCGGGATTGGCCAGCACCGTAATGCGCACGCGTCCGTCGTCCAAAGGCTGATCGTAATGGAAGTTGTTGGGACAACAGATCACCCCACAACCCAGCTCAGCCGGTCCCTCCGGACAATGGTATGGGATTCGTTCCGACGTATTGAAGAAGACGATCGTTCGATCGATGCCCAGCCGAGCCGGCTCGATATCGAGGCAGCAGATCAATTCGATGAAGGATAACTCACCGGCTGGGTGCTGTTGTCGGATTTCAGGCGGGGCCTGACAAAGATCGAGCGTTTCGACCAGCCCGGCGGACGACAGCACGTTGTCTGCTTCAAGCAGGCGGCCGTCGTCCAGGATCACGCCGTTCACACGGTGGCCATCGTGAATGATTCGTTGGACTCCGCAATTCAATTTCAGCTCGCCACCGTGGTCGCGAAACTGTCGGGTCAGGCGGTTCAAGATCGGCCGGATTCCGGCGCGTGGCCGGCCGAAGCCTTCCCGGAAAATGCTGCGAAACAAGATAACGAAGTCGAGGAAATCAATGTCGTCCGGCGTAGGGCTGCCGTAAAAAAAGATGGGACACAACAGCATTTCGACCAGTAGCGGGTCTTTCAGCCGTTCGGCGAGCACCTCCCGCGCCGAAGACGGCCTGGGCCCCAACCGGAAAGCATCGAATTGGTCGATCTCCCGAACCAGATTGCGAAAGCGATCGATCTCCGCCGGAAAGTGCTCAGCCACTTCGGCTTCCAGCAGCGAGAAATCGTTTCCGAAGCGCAGCGTGCATTCGGGGAAGACAATGGCTGACTCGATCTGCGGAGCGAGCTCAAAGTCTTCGGGACGCAGCCGGAGCTGCCGCATAAGACGATTGATCGGCGCCGAGCGAACGCCGAGCGGGGCCCAGTTCGTGACGGCGTGCAGTCCGACGTCGTGTTCCCGCCCGCGCAGACGATAGAAGGAATTCAGCCCGCCGATGCGGTTGTGTCGTTCCACAATGCAAACGGACTTCTCGTAATAGGCGAGCCGAATCCCGGCCGCCAGACCTGACAGTCCGGCTCCGATAATGATCGTGTCGTACTTCACAGACTTCGCGAGACGGTGACCTTTTGGGTCGGCGACTGGGCCGGGTCGAGGAGAAGCGATCCGAGCCGCCCGAGCCTAGGCCGGACTTTCGACGTTCTTGAGCAACGGCGCCAGGTACTTCACCGTGCTCTCCATCGACGCCAAATGCTCGTAGTCCTCTTCGGGAATCTGGATGCGGAAGAGCTTGCGCAGCTCCATCACGATGTCGAGGAAGTCCATGCTATCGAGGTCCAATTGGTCCCGGAATGGAACCTCGTCTTTCAGGTCGGACAGGTCTTCGTCGGGGGCAATCCGAGCGAGAATTTCCAGAATGACTTGCTTGATTTGTTCCTCGTTCATCAACTCCACTCCAGCATCCCGACTCCACCGAGTCGCCAGACGTTTCTTGTCATGTTTTTTCGACTAACAAGTCTGCGTCGCAGCGGCCGACACCCTGCCGATCGCTCAGACCTCTTCCGGGAATCGTTCCGCCCAAGTGCGAGGCGATCCTCACCGTCGAGCCCCAAGCGCGGGACGAGCCTCACCCCAAAAATCACTCGGCGAACTTCTTGACGATGAGCACGGAGTTGATCCCCAACATCCCAAAGGAGTTGTTGAGGATGTAGGTCACGTCGTCCAGGCGACGAGGGCGGTTGGCCACAAGCTGAGTCAGACCACATCGAGGGTCCAAACGATCGAGGTTGATTGTAGCGTGTGCGACGCTGTCTTGAAAGGCAGGCAAGTTCCCCAAGAGTTCCAGCACGCCCGCCGCCCCCATCGCATGCCCAATGAAGCTTTTCGTGTTGTTGATGGCAACGCGGCCGTTGTCCCCGAAGAGGTCTTTCAGAGCCAACGACTCTTCGATGTCGCCCTGCTCGGTGGCCGTCGCGTGGCTGCTGACGATGTCGACGTCTTCCGGGCCGATCCCGGCCCGCTCCAGAGCCAACCGCATGCACTCGGCCTGGCGGCGCCAGTCGGGAAGCACGAAGTCGGTGGCGTCCGAGTTCATCGCGTAGCCAACGATTTCGCCGTAAATCTTCGCGCCCCGACGACGAGCGTCCGGCAGCCGCTCGAGCACGCAGATTCCCCCTCCCTCCGCGACTACGATCCCATTGCGGTCCGCGTCGAAAGGACGGGATGCCTTGGTCGGATCCTCATGCAAGGCCAGGGCGCCCTGGCTCTTGAAGCTGGCGAAAATGCCAAACGTGTGAATGCTTTCCGAGACGCCCCCCGCCAAGGCCCAATCCACTTCGCCGAGCCGCAACATTTGAACGCCCTGAATCAACCCCGCGTTGCCCGCGGCACACGCCGCTCCCACAGTCAAATGTGGACCGGTGATCTGTAAGCTCAGCGTCACTTCGCCCGCCGGGTTGTTGGCGACGGTCCGCGGATTGTGGTGATGAGACCAAAACGAGATGTCGTAATCGAACTTTGACAGCTCGTAGATCTCGTTTTCCGTCTCGACGTTGCCGTGCTCGGTGATGCCGATGTAAACCCCTACGCGGTTTTTCGGAATCTGGGGCCAGTTCAGCTCAGCGTCGCGGACGGCCTCGTTGGCACAATAGATGGCGATCGAACCGGACCGGGTGCCGCGGCGCACCTCTTTGCGTTTCTGGTACCGCAGCGGATCAAAACGACACACTCCCGCCGGAACCGGATGCCCGAGGTATCGCGTCTCGAAAGAAACGACTCCGGACCGCCCTTCCAGGAGGTTGGAACGAAACTCTTCCAAATTATTGCCGTTGGGGGCCGTCAGACCGATTCCAGTAATGACGATCCGATCGCCCTCGTCTCGCGCCGTGTGCATCGCGGCCCGCCGTCAATGTCGTAAAGCGTTCCTGGTCAACTCGTTACTTCAAGAGTCCGCCCGGGGCTGAGCCAAGACCCTCGAGTGCCCATCGAGCCTAGCAGATTAATGCCTCTCCGTGCCGCCCGCAAGCTGACCGCCTCTCGCCACATCAAATATTTCCTCAGTCGCGGCCCAGTCTCCCGGCCGCGCCGGCGATGCGAAGGGAAGTCCCCCCACCGTTTCGCCCGCGTGTCGCCGAATAGCGACCGTGAGTCCGCCAGGGGCGGACCTGGCGCGCCGGCCGATGGTTGCGATCGGATGCCCGCTTGAGTCTTCGGATTCCCCAGAAACGCCCTCTCTCGGTTCGTTTGTACACATTATATCAAAAACCGATCTTGCGTCGAAGTGCGGAAAAGGCGTAAGATTCCGCCCCTTCTGGCAGACTCTCTCTCCCTCCGTTGAGTCTCCCGGTCCCCTTCCCCCCCAAATCCAGTACTGGGACGTTTGGGATGTGGTGCGACAATTGCCACGCCGAGGTCGCGGCTGAAGTTTCCGGCGACAACACGCACGTACGCTGCGCCACGTGCGGAACCGTGATCGCCACGTCGAAGACCGACGCCGAACACACGGAACCGCTCGATGAGAAGACCCGGAATGCGCGCCAACTGCTCCAGCGATGGTCCAGCGACACGCTCCTTGACCCCTACGGTCCGCCCGTCAAACTGAAAGCAGCCGCAGACAGCCTGACTCCGCCGGCGCTCCCTTCGAGCCCGACGTGCCGCACGTCGACCGATTCCTCGCCTAAGCCCGCCGAGCCCCCTTCATTGGTCCCGACCTCTTCGGAGGCCGAGCCGCCCACCGAAAGCCGACAGCCCAGCGACTCAGCAGATTCACATCAGCTTCCAACTGTCCCTGCCGGCGCAGACTCGGTTCGGGCGTCCGAACCGGCCATCGCCCCTTCA
>JAADHY010000213.1 GCA_013151585.1 Planctomycetota bacterium | reverse complement strand
GTGAGACGGGTAGTGGAGGCGCTTGCGGATTAACCGCAGGAACCGAATCCGTCGTAGCACCCCTCGCTGCAGCCGCCGGCGCCGGGCGTACGTCGAATCTGGCACAGAACGAAATTGCGAAAGCGAATGTCTGACCGACTGAGCGTGGGGATGCCGAATTCTGAGCTACAGAAACCTCCGCCGCGGCAGTTAGTTCGTCAAACGGCAAGCCACGAGCACCAGAAAGCGTCGGGTTTAGCTATAGTCAGCTATGGGACCTGCCGTTGGTTCGGCACCAAACGGTGTCCGCGAGGCCAGTCCGACATCGATGGTTTAGTTGTCGGTATCGAGAACGCAGCGGCCTAAAAATCTGGACGGGGCGGCTTCGGGCCCTGTTTCTTGCCGCCTTCTTCCGACTCGTCTCCGGGACCTTCCTCCATTGGAATTTCGCCTTCACCTTCTCCGGCATCCGCCGTTTCGGCCAGCTCGTCCCCCAAGAAATCTTCGGGCGGGCCTTCGCCCTGCCCCATTTCGTCGCGGTATTCCTCGTCCGGGCCTAGCTCGGCTCCGCCCATCATGTCGTCGAGTTCATCCATCGCGCCTTCGGATTCGAGCATCCCAGCCTCGGGGCCTGCCCCTTCCATCTCTTCTCCGAATGAGCCCATCGCCTCGCCACCGTCCTCTCCGACCTCCATGCTCTCGCCTCCATCGTTGAACCCCGACCCTGTCGACCAGCCCCAGTCGGCCGAGCCGGTGTCACCGCCCAAGCCAGCGTCGCTCCCGAAGGCTCCCAGACCGCCCGCACCGAGCCCGCTGCCCAAGAACGATAAAGGGTTGAATGGGAGGCCGCCACCAAAACCCGGCATACCGAGCAGTCCACTCGCCGATGGTCTGCGCGACGACCGCGGGCGCCGCCGCTGACGCTCCGGCCGCGGCTCATCGGCCTGCATGTCTTCGTCTTTTTCGGCCTCCCTGAGCAACCGCCCCAGGACTCTTCGCGCCGAAAGGATCTCTTCCGCGTCGAGTAACCTGTTGCCATCGCGGTCGAGCTTCTCGAAAAGGGGCATCATGTCCTCTTTCCAGTCCGTCGCCGCAACCGGACTCGGGTCTAAACCCGACTCGAGGATGTCGGAAAGCCGGCGGCGAGCCGCGACGATCTCCCAGCGATCCAGTTTCTCGTTGAAGTTCTCGTCGAACCGCTGCAGAAGAAGCTCGTTGATCACATCAGCCTCCGGAAGCTGAGCCGCGTCATCTTCCGCTTGCACAGTCCCCCGAATGCCCGTCAGGGCGACCGCGGCGGCCATGCCGACAACCGTCGCCCAAACGCATGACTTCACAAGGCTGCTCATGATTTTCCCTCCTGCATCGATTCGACTGCCCCCGGCTCTACTTATTACCACTCCGGCCCTGCTTATTATTGGGCTCTTCGACCATCAAAAGTCAAGGGCGTTCTCGACTGACCCTTTCCTCGCGCTGTCCTCCTTCCCTGAAAACCATCACCTGCTCAGATGCTGCCGCTCGCGAAGCTACCGCCTCAGGGGCCAAAAATACGGGTGCTCCGCAAAGTGCTCCTCAGTTCTTTCACGGCCGCTGGTTCGACGGCCGTGTCGTCCAGCCAAAGCGATTCCAATTGTGTCATCCTTTTCAATTTCTCCACCCCCCGACTTGTGATCCCCGTCGAACGCAAACCCAATGCCTTCAGATGTTTCAGACGCGAAACATGCTGCAGTCCGGCATCCGTGATCGGCAAACCTCCCAGATTCAGAACCGTTAGCTGCGCCAAATTGGCGATCTGTTTCAGACCAGTATCAGTGACGCGTGTTTCGTTGAGGCTTAGTTGTTTCAGTTGCGGAAGTTTCGCCAGGTGTCTGAGTCCGGCATCGGTGATGCGAGTACCCCCGAGGTACAGCCGCTCCAAGTGCGACAGCGTCGCGAGATAAACCAGTCCGGCGTCGGTAATCGGGGTGTCAGTCAAGTCAAGACTGCGAAGCCCGCGCAGCTCCGCCAATCGTTCCAGACCGTTGTCAGCAATCGCACAGCCGCTCAGGTCGAGCCGCTCGATGCTCCGAAGCTCCCGCAGTCGGGCCAACCCAGCGTTCGTGACGCTCGCACCGGACAGATCGACTGCCGTGACCTGTCCTTGCGAATTCATCTCCACCCGACCGATTTGTTTGAGTGCCTCGACCAGCGTACGCTTTTCGACCTCAATTGCTTCAATCAACGGATCTGGTTGAAAACGAATGTCGCAATCTCCCATGTCCTTCCGGAAACGCCCCACGTCGGCCGATGTCAGATTGTTGCCTGTTAGCGTCAGCCGTTTCAGATGCGAAAGTCCGGCCAGCCGCGGGAGCGAGCCGGCCGTCAAACGACATTGGCTCACGTCCAACTGCCGCAGCCGCTCCAGCGATTGAAGCGGTTCAAGCCAGGAATCGGTGACGCGCGTGTCAGCAACCCAGAGTACTTCCAGGCCTTTCAGTTCCGACAGGTATTTGAGGCTGCGGCCGGTGATGGCCGTGCCGTTCAGCGACAGCGCTCGCAGCCCTTTCAGCGGCACGATGTACTTCAAGACGCCGGCATCGGTCGTAGAAGTGTGCGTGAGATTCAACACCTGCAGCGTTTCTCGACTTTTCCAATCCGCCAAGAAGGCTGGTCCGACCCCGGTGTCACGCAGCCCGAGCCGTTCAATGTGTTCCAAGTTTTTCAGTTCGGCCAAGCCGCGGCTCGTCACAGCCGTACCGTTCAGATACAGCTCGCGCAGCTCCTCCAATCGAGCAATCGGCCGCAGGCCCAAGTCGCCGACTGAGGTCTCCGAAAGATTCAAGACCTCCAGTTGCGACGAGCCGCCGATCGATTCCAAGCCGGCATCCGTGATGGACGTTTCCGAGAGGTCCAACCGTTTCAACCCTTCCAGTTTGGCGATTTCGGTGAGGCCAACGTCTGTGATTGCCGCTCCCGAAACGTCCAGCGTTTCGATGGAACCGAGGGTTTCCAACTGGGTCAAGTCCGAGTCAGTCGTGCCTGGGCCCAAACGGACGCTCCCCGGTCTGATGCTACCTTGCGGGAAGAGGATTCGACACGCGGGAGACGCCTGAGCAAACCGGATGGCGCCGGACAAAGTAACCTTCGTTCTCCGAACATCCAGCTCACGCAGCTCGCTGAACCCCTTCAATGTCTCCAAGGCGGCGTCGGTGATCCGTGTTCCAGACAAGTCGAGTTTCATCAACTGGCTTAGGCCGGCCAGCGCAGCCACACCGGAATCCGTCACTCGCGTCCTCGCCAAAGACAACCGCTTCAGCGACTTGAGCGACACAAGATGGGACAGACCGGCATCTCCCAGCCGCGCGTTTCCGGCAGTCAGCTCGACCACGTTGCCATCGTCGTCGATCGAGACGCGGCCGATAGTTTTCAAGGCGGCTATCAAGTCACCACGTTTCTCTTCGAGGGCTTGCTCGATCGGGTCCCGGTCAAAGAGCACCTTGCATTTCGGTACGGCCGATCGGAACGCGACGGCCTCTTCCTCTGTCACGTCGGTCCTGCGCACGTCCAAAATTTCCAATTGAGACAACGCCGTCAGTTTTTTGATCCCGTCGCCGCTCACGCGCGTCCGGACGAGTCGAAGTTTTCGCAAAGAAGAAATGCGAGCCAGTTCCGACAAACCTCGGTCACTGACGCGCGTCCCTGCCAGGTCCAACGCCTCCAGCGATGGGCATTGAGCGATCGTTTTCAGTCCCGCGTCGGTGATAGCCGTGCGGGCCAGGTTGAGCGTTTTCAGCGACCGAAGCCCAGAAATCAGGTTCAAGCCGGCATTCGTGATGCGCGTTCCCGCCAGCACGAGAGCCTCCAAAGACGACAAATCCTTCAGCACGGACAATCCGCGATCGGTGATCGAAGCATCGGCCAGAGCGAGCCGCTTCAAAGTGTTCAAACCTCGAAGCTGCATCAAGCCGGTGTCAGTGATCGCCGGCGGGAGAATCAGCTCCTCAATCCGCAGCAAGCCTCTCAGCGAGCGAAGGCCACTGTCTGTGACGGCGCTCCTAGAAAGGTCGGCCGCTTTCAGTCGCGTGGTTGCGGAAAGGGCACCTACGTCCTCGTTGGTCAGGTTTTCGTTCGCGACGAGCCGCCCCGCCTGCCAAACACCGTGAGGAAAGACCACGTGAACCTCGCCCAACGATTCCACCAAATGGACGACGCTGCGGAGCGTGACCGACGAAGCCTTTACGTCCAGTACTCTGAGTTTCCGGAGCTTCGCGAGCGGTTCCAAGCCCGCATCCGTGATCTGCCGCCCTTCCAATTGCAGCCATTGCAGGCGCCCCAGCGAAGCCAGTCGCTGAACCGTCTTGTCGGTGGCTCCTTTCGGCAGGACCAGTGCCTCAAGCTCGCGCAGCGTGCCGATCTTGTCGAGCCCCGCGTCGGTGACTTGCGTCCGCGACAAGTTCAGGGCTTTCAGCCGCGGCCACTGAGTTGTGATCCAGCGAGCTCCGTCATCGCCGACCTTCGTGTCGGCCAAGTTCAAAACCTCGAGCCGCTTGAGCGGCGCCAGCCGTGTCAAACCGCCATCCGTGATAGGCGTCTGGGCTAAGTGCAGTTCTTTCAGCTTCGTGAGATCAGCGAGTGACTTCAGCCCGGCATCCGTAATCGCGGTCGCTCGCAGGTCGACCGATCGCAACTCCGGTAGCGCAGCCAAACGCGACAAAGCGTCGTCGGTCACCTGCGTCCGTCCGTGAAGGTCGAGCTTTTCGACCGACTGGTCAGCATCGTCCGGCAGCTTGACGCCGAGCGAGCGCAGAAAGGCAAGAGCCTGCTCCCGGTCGGGCGGCGACGCGGGGGCAGCACGGTCCGCGGGAGCTGCTTTTCCTTCCGGAGCCGGCTGTGTCCGTGTCGCCGAGACGTGTCGCTTTCCTGTTGGCTTTTTCGTCTCCGGCTGGACGGACGGCGACGCGGGCGGCGACGCGGGACGACTGCACCCGGCACTGCTCCATCCCAACACGCCGAGGACCGTCAAACTGCAGCCAAGCCGCCCGAACCACCGGCGGAAGCTGTCTGCGGAGCCCTTCACCCGTTTCCCCGCCCCACTAGAAAGACACATGGACGACGATCCTCTGCCAGTCGAGATTGAAACCTCGTTAGCTGCCATGATTCAATTCGCTTGCCGCGTCTCCAGTTGACAGATTAATCCCACTGAATCGTACCGCAGCGGTACGTTGCGCCGCAAGCCATCCGAAGCTGGCTTCCCCCGCGGAAGCTCGACACCATTATCGGCTCAATCGTTCCGCCCCCAGTGTGATCGATTCTCGGCCGCCGCGAGGCCTTCATCCGCCCAGACCCTCTGTCGAAAAATACGCCACGATTGGTCCGAAGAGAACGGGGGTCTCTCAACCGGCCCCTCCCTATGGTTTGGTATTGCCATGGGGCTCGGGCTGTTGAACGGGGGGCCGTCTTGCAATTCGGGAACGGTTTCCGCGTCACGCCGTGAGCCTCCTTGTTTTCTTTTTTGGCGGTCGCTTTTCGGAGGGTGTAGGAGCCGCCCGATTCAGCCCCGTGGCCTGTAACGCAGAGCGAGCGTCCCGTTCGGTCCAGAACCAAAAACGCCCCCGGAGGTTGCAGAACTTTCGTCATCGTCGGGATTTTGCCGTTTGCCCTCGTCCGTGCGGTGGGAGGCCAGGTTCTTGGGGAGACGGCAGTCGCGATCCTTGCGGAAAATGGCGCTATTTTGGCCGAAGATTTCGCCCGGCTTGCGCCGTCGCCTGTCTGGTATGCTGCCAGCATGGAGAAAGGAACTGAAAATCGACGTAGCGACTCTCGACCCGCAGCACCGCCGTGCGTTGGAAGAGGTCTTCGGACGCCAGTTCGCCGCGAATCAGCGGTTGATGATCAGCGTCACGGAGCTGAAGGTGCCGATGGGCAACGAACCGAAGCCAGCCCGGTCGCTCGGGGATTCGACGCGTCCGTCACGGGCTGCGTGACAGACGAATCGAAACCGTTCGACGAAAGCGCTAAAACGCGAACTTAGCGCATGCCTTCACCGCCCCCCCTGAGTGTCTGATGCTTGACTGACAAGGTCGGCTCCTTACGAGAAAACACTCTATCGACTGGCGGCAGTGTAGCGAGATGGCTAGAAACCTGGTCCACGGCTGACCAGTGGAACGGTCGGCAAGGGACGTTCACGCAGGGCGAGATGGTACCGCTATCTCGCCATCATGCTGCCTGATGAGCTCACCGTGGGGCAAGTGCTATGCCACTACTTGCCGGATTCACCACACCTCGCGGGCACGACGCGCCGCAGAGGTGATGCCGCCGTGTCGGCAGGTGGTAGTAGCGGGCGCCGGTTTCGCCGACCAGATCGGTCTGGTCGAGCCAGCGGACCATTTGGGCGAGGTACTCGGGTGCGTACCAGTCGTCGTCTTCAACGAACACGACCTTGTCATGACGGACGCGCTGGAGGGCGGCCAGCAGATTGCCCAAGAAGCTCTCGCGGGGAGTCTGGGCCGGGGGCCGGCGGACGGCGGACGTGTTCCTGCCCCATCGTGCAGGTGGCCAGCTCGTGCTCGCGGCACCTTTCGCAGGCTCGCAGCAGCCGGGTTTTGTCCTGGCTGCGGACGTCGAGGTCTTTTTCCGTGCACTCGCCGTGCAACCGGCAGGCATAAACGGGGACGCGGACGGTGTGCCGGCGACGCGGGCCCGGGATGTCCACCTCGCGGCGGGCGGGGCCGCAATGGACGCAGGCGTGATCTTCGATCAGGTCCCCTCGCGGTTCGGCGTCCGGTGTGTTGTTGTCCGGCAGGTCCGGAGCGGCGAAGTAGACTTGGGGTTCCGCGATGGCCGTCATGGTCGGGGCTCACCTGCTTTCCGGTTCGTTGGGGTTCGCCGGCAGGCTGCTGGTGGTCGTCGAATAGGTGGCGGTGGCGGACGAGCTCGGGGCGGTGCTCGTCGGTTTCGAGGATGCTGGCGAGCTGGAGCCCGACGAGGTCCAGCCGCTCCCGATGCCGGTCTCAGTAAGTGATTGACTCGGCTCGCTGCTG
>JAADHY010000333.1 GCA_013151585.1 Planctomycetota bacterium | reverse complement strand
CCCCGAAACGAACGGGGGGAGAAGGGTCGCCGTTTTCGCGGCATGTCTTTCCACCGACTCGGCGGCCTATGCAAACCCCGTCGTGCCCCCACTGATCCGGAAGCCGTCCCCGGTTTCGGGGAACGCGGCCTTCTTCGGCGGATTCTCTCACTGTAGTGCCTGGCCGAGGGGTTTGCAACCGTGTATGATCAAGACATTCGGCGTATTATCGTCCGAACCTGCGGCTATTTCGAGACTTCCGGCGTCGACTGCGTTGTTGGAGCGAATAATTCCGATGGGCGAATCGGGCGACTTGACCGAATCTGTCCTGATCGCTTTGCGCCGCGAACCAGCGGTTCTGGAGGCTGTTCGCGAGCTGGCGGGTGACGAGTTGCGCGCTCAACAGAGGCTTCGGAAAGAATTCCCGGCAGAACTGGTGCGAGCGGCGTGTTTGCTTCACGAATTGCGACAGCGGGCGCACGCGAAGTTCACGCGCGCCGATCGGATGTGGTTCGACCGTTTGGGGCTGGAGCAAGCGACGTCTGAACCGGTTGCCCGGCACAAAGCCCGCCGGTTTGGCCTCTCGTCGGAGCCGGTGTGGGACCTCTGCTGCGGCGTCGGCGGCGACACCATCGGCTTGGCAGTGGAAACCGAGGTCGTGGCCGTAGATCGGTCCCCTTTGCGATGTCGGATGACGCAATGGAACGCCGAAGCTTACGAGGTCGCGGATCGGGTTCACGTGCTTCAAGGGGACGCCGTCGTCCTTCTACCGCCCGGCGTGTTCGTCCACCTGGATCCGGACCGACGCGCAGAAGCCGGTTCTGCCGGGCGGTCCCTTCTGGGGGAACCGCGACGTCGTGCCGTCTCGCTCGACCAGTATCACCCGGGGCCGACGTTCTGGCGGGAACTGATGCGGCAGACTCGCGGCGGAGCGATCAAGATTGGCCCAGCGGCCAACTTCTTCGGCCGTTTTCGAAACGCAGAAATCGAGCTGATCAGCTTGAACCGCGAGTGCAAAGAGGCGACGGTGTGGTTCGGCGAACTGTCCGGTCCGATGCCGATGCGCGCGACCGTGTTGCCGGCCGGCGCTTCTCTGGCCGGCGACCCGGACCAGGCCGAGTGTCGCGTCGGACAGCCGGGCGACTTTTTGTATGATCCCGATCCCGCCTTGGTGCGGTCTGGGCTAGTTGATGTGCTGGCCGAACAATTGGATTTGCGGCGGCTCGATGCGTCCGAGGAATACCTGACGGCCGATCGGCCGATCGATTCGCCTTTTTTGCGCCGGTTCGTGTTGCGCGAAATTGTGCCGAACAACGACCGCGCCATCCGACAAGCCTTTCGCCGGTTCGCCTGCCACGAGATCGAGATCAAGAGCCGCCACATTCCGATCAACGCCGACGCCATCCGCCGCAGGCTTCCGCGGGATGGCGGCGCGCGGGGAGTCTTGATCTTCGCGCGGGTCGCGGGGAAGACCCGAGCGCTGATCTGCGAGCGAGACGACGGCTGATCCCGGCGCGAGCAAGGATTCCGTTCTGGCGGAAAAGGCCGGCTCTATTGACTCCGGCCCAACCAGCGGTTCACTCCGCCACCACCGGATTCCGCAACACTCCGAGGCCTTCGATCTCCACCTCGACAACATCGCCGGGTTTAAGGAAAACGGGCGGTTTGCGCGCCATGCCGACGCCCGGCGGCGTGCCAGTGAAAATCAAATCACCCGGCACGAGCGTGATGAGCTGAGAGACATGGGCAATCAACTGCTCGACCGTGAAGATGAACTCACGAGTGTTCGAGTCCTGCATCAGCTCACCGTTCAGACGGAGCTTGATATCCAGACCGTGCGGGTCCGGAACCTGGTCGGCGGTGACAAGGTATGGTCCGGTGGGAGCGAACGTGTCAGGGCTTTTGCCCAGCAGCCACTGGCCGCCCGGACGTCCCACTTGCCAGTCGCGCGCCGAGACGTCGTGGCCGTTCATGTAACCCGCCACGTACGATCGGGCGTCTGACTCGGGAATATTCTTGCCACGCCGTCCGATCACGATAACCAGCTCCGCCTCATAATCGACTTGTTTGGCCACTTTCGGCAGTTTGATCGGTTCTTCCGGCCCAATGACCGTCTGCGAGAACTTGCTGAAACAGACCGGTTCATCCGGGATCGGCATGTTACTTTCCGCCGCGTGATCGCGGTAATTCAAGCCGATGCAGAGGACTTTGTCGGGGCGAGGAACGGGAGCTCGGAGCGTCCCGTCGACGAAGTTCGCGTCTGTCGCTCCTCGCTGGCTGGCCTCCGCTGCTCGCGCCAGACCATCCTCCAGCGACAACAGTTCAATCATCGTGCTCGGCAGCGACGGATCGACCGCTGCCAAATCCACAAAACGCTGCTCGCCATCGGTCTCCACGACAGAAACCACCCGAAGTCCGTCTGCTGTTTCTACGGTCGCTAATCGCACTCGTCGTTCCTCCTCGTCGATTGTCCTCTCTCGGATTTCGAATCGCTGCATCTGAATCAGCGTTTCGCCGGTTCGCGCCGACCCGTTTTCCGTTCGCAGCCCGGGCTTCACCGCGAATACCACACGCACAACTTTTCGATGTCTCCCAGTCGGGCCAGGATGCGCACTCGGCGGCGGAACGTCCCGCGCCCGAAAGCTGGCGAATATGCATGATAATGATCCGCGGTGGTGATGGCACGCACCACGTCGTCTGTTTCCAGTCGAGTCCGGCCGGCCCCGGCGGCCAACCACCGAGCTAACCACAGGATGGCGGGATAAATCAGTACGAGGCTGTAGAAGCCCTCGACTAACGGCAGATCATAATACGCGGGGCCGCAAAAGTGGATGGCTTGAACCTTCACGCGGAAGTATCGCGTGAAGATTTCGTCCGCTTTTTCGGGAAGCCCGCCGAAAGGCTGCTCGACTGACTCGAACGGGACCGGCACGAAGATGTCTTGCAGCGGCGGCACATCGCCTTTACCGCGAGCGAACCGCAGAGCAGCGCGAAACAGCCGCCAGCGGCCTCGCCAGCCAGCCTCCACATCGACGGGTGTGTCTTTGCGCGCATACTGAGCGACCAGCATGCGGAACTGTGTTCGTCCTGTGCCGGTGGGCTGGTCTGTCGGAAGCGTATCGGCCGTCACCTGCGTTTGAGCTGCCCGAGTGACAAGCTGTAAAAACTCTTCCAACCGCTCGCCACGTACTTTGTCGAACCGAGCCGCTTCGACCAAGCGAATCCAAAACAAAGCGCGCAGCAGTTTGACCGTGATGGACGCCGAATCCGCCAGTGTACGGTCCAATGCGTCGACGAATCGCAGGAAGTCGCGCCAGTCGAGCCGCTCGCGAGGAGAAATGCGCGGAGCAGGCAGACGATTGATGTTCGGAGGAACGACTTCAGCGGCCAGGCTGCGCAGTTCTTCGGTCTGCTCGGCAACCGGACGCCCGTGATTGCGCACGGCCGCCGGACAGCTAAACCGCAGACTCACGGCCACTGCCTTCCCCGAAGGATGAAAGGCGTACGGATAGAGCCGGCAAGGTAGTGGTTTGGCTGCTTCACCGAACCTGGCGTGAATGCGACAAAGGCCTCGCTCGTCCAGAAAAACGCACGCTCCGTCCGCCTGATGCCCCAGTCGGTAGCGACGATTCCATGGCGGACCAAACTCGACGATCAACGGTCGATCGGCCGGCACACCGTCGGCCGGTGTCCAGTTCTGATCCAGAATCCGCTTCCGCTCCTCCGGCGTAATCTCGATCAAATGCTGCCGGCAGCAACGACTGCAGTTCTGACAGCTCCAGTTTTGGATCGTGGGAAGTTTTAGACTGGGCATCATTCCATTTTGGAAACTGAGTCCGCTCAAGATGTCGACCTCTACGACCGAACGCCCCGCTGGGCCAACAGCCGTTTGTACAAAAAGAAGGCAGAGCCCCCGCGGGTTCGATCCCGGTGGAACCGGCTGCCATCCTAACGGTTGCCTTACGGCATTGTCAGCGCACAAGAAAAGCCGGGCGCTCACACCCGGCGTTGTGACTCGACGAGGGTTCTTGCCCGCTGGGGCGAATCTTACAGATCGAAGACATTCCGTGTTCTGCCGTCGGCGTCCACGTACGGCTCGTTCGAGTTGATTTTGATTTCCCCAGTGGTTTCGTTGTAGATCCAGCCGCTCTGGCCATCGACGTCGGTCGCCGGAATGGGAGATGCGCTGGCCGCCTTCACCGTTCGCAAGCCGTTGAAGGGGTTCGGCGGAAGCTGCCCAATGATGTAAGGTCCGAACGGGCCGCTGGGATCCACGGTTCCGTCGAGCTTGGTTCGGCTTGTCAACTTCTGCTCCAGTTCCGTCGCTAGCGGCAAGCTTCCGTCGTGTTGAAAGCGGTAGAGTTGAATCTGGCTGCGTAGCAACTGCAGATTCTGAGTGACGGCCGACACTTTGGCGTCTTCGCTGCGTGAGGTGAACTGGGGCAAAACTGTGGCCGCCAGAATCCCCATGATGACCACCACGATCAGAATCTCGATCAGAGTAAAGCCTTTCCGGCCGTGTTGTGCTCTTGCTCTTTTCATTGGAAACCAACCCCCATTTCTTGTTGATTCTTAACCCCGAACTACACCCGCCAAATAGCGACTGAGGAGGCAGCAGAGCCAGACACTCTCAACCACACAAACGACAACCCGGTGTGCATGAAGTGTGCGTTAGGCTATCTGGCGGCAACGCCCGTGGCGTCCGGCGTGTCCGCCGGTCGCTCGACCCGCGCAAGCGCGGCCTCGTGTTCTGCGAATGGACCCGGGACGATGTCGCAATTCCTGCCCTAGTCTCTGAGTCAACGGTAGGTCAAACGGAGAGGGTGTCAAACGGACGAACGGAGAGGAACAAGAAAGCGAACGTCGAGAGTCATGATGTAACGGTTGTAGAGGTAAGACGGGACACGTGAGGGATTACAGGCCGATGTACCGGGAATAAACAGTTTTCGCCACGGCGGGGTCCTGCGTGCCTTTGATGATGGCCCGCCCATCGCGGAAGACGGTGACCTCCACATCTGGCTCGTTTAACCGCAGCCGCAGCAGGTAGGGGTTGGTTTCGACGGTGCCGGCCGCCTGCAGCTTGGCGGCCAGAGCGGAAAGGTCCAACTCGGCCTTTTGCTGGGGAGCGATTTGCACAGCATTCCGGCCGCACAGGACCGTCGATTGAGAGGTGTGCTGGCCTGAAAGCCAAGACCGGTCTCCCCGCTTACACGCCGGACAGTCCGCTCGGTCCCGCAGGTCCTTGACGCTCATTCGGCGATAACTCCCGTCCCAAAGGTCGATGATCGTCAGGTGTGGGGAAACCGCGTCCGGGCGTCCGCTCAGGATTTTCAAAGCCGCTATGCACTGGAGCGACGCAATCACGTTGACTGTCGGTCCAAGAATGCCCGCCGTGTCGCAAGTTTCCGTCGTGCCTGGCTCCGGGACCGAATCGATCAAGCAGCGCAGACAAGCCGTTTTTCCCGGAAAAATCGTCATCGTCTGACCGTGGCTGCCGATGCAGCCACCATAAACCCACGGTATCGACCTCTCCAGCGACGCATCGTTGATCAGGAAACGCACCTCAAAGTTGTCCGTACCGTCTAGGATCAAGTCGACTCGGTCGCACAGGTCGAGGATGTTTGTGTGGTCGATATCCGCCACGACCGGCTCGATGGTGACGTCCCGATTGATCCGTTGTAACTTCTCGGCAGCCGCCACGGCCTTCGGCAGGTGACTCTCCACGTCCTCTTCGTCGAACAGAATCTGTCGCTGCAGATTGCTCAGCTCAACGAAATCACGGTCAACGATCCGCAAGAAGCCGACGCCCGCCCGGGTCAGGGTGTCGGCGATGACGCTGCCCAGGGCCCCGCAACCACACAACAACACGCGACCAGCGAGCAAACGCCGCTGGCCCTCCTCGCCGATCTCGGAAAAAAGGATTTGACGACTGTAACGCTCTAAGTCTGAAGCCATGCGATTTAGCTTGGGAGATCGGTTTGAACGAACAAGCCGAGACGGCCAAACGGGTCCACCAGCCGGAACTGCTCGGGCGCACGCGAAGAGAGAGCCCGTTTTGGTCAGGACGGATCCGTCTCCACCGGATACCCCGCTTCCCGCCAGCCCCGGAAGCCGCCGTCCATCGAGATCACGTTCGTGTAGCCCATCTTTTGCAGCATGTCGGCCGCCAGAGCCGACCGGTAGCCGCCTCCGCAATAAAGAATGATTTCCTCGGCCACATTGGGGACCACATTCTCAATATCTCGTTCGAGGATGCCTTTGCACAAGTGCTTGGCCTTCGGCAGCCGACCGGCTTTCCATTCGGACTCCTCGCGCACATCAATCAAATGAAAAGTCTCGCCGGCGTCCAATTTCTGTTTCACCTCCTGCACCGTACACTCGCGAATCCGCGTTTTGGCGTCTTCGACCACTTTCAAAAACCGGGGATTATGCTTCTTGCCCATCGATCGTTCCTTTCTTCAGACTTCCGTGAGCCGCCCCAGTGCTTCTTCGTGATTCCCTTGCGCCGCGCTAAAACTCGTCCTGCTGGCTGTCCCTGCGAGAGCCGAGTTGTTGCGATGCCTTTGACTCGGAACCGGTGTCCGATCATGCGGCGTGCTGCCAATCCAGACTGCAGCGGAATTCCAACCGCGGGGCGAATAGGCCGACCCGGAAGCGCAAAACTCGCTTTCCGGCCCGAATGCACTCGTCGGGCCGCTCTACCAGCGTGGCTGCGAAACAGTCTACCGCGCTCGGTTGGGAAAGGAAACGAAATGGTACAGGGCGAGGCGACGTCCGGGGCGAAACGTAAGGTCCGGCGGCACCCGCTCACAGGGCTCAGAGGCTCGGACTTGTCCGACCGAACGGCTTGGTTGGAACCGTCCGCGGCGTTAAGATGCCGCACATGCTCGGCACTGCCTTGACGCAAAGACGCGCCGCGGGGGGCTCGACTGCAAGTCTGCCTGCTGGGAACGCGCGGCTGACGCGGAGCCAGGCTGCTGTTCCCGTTTTCTTGGTCCATTGTGGGTCAACACGAGTTTCATGCCGCCTTCGTGGTGGGCGCACGAC
>JAADHY010000332.1 GCA_013151585.1 Planctomycetota bacterium | reverse complement strand
TTGCCGTAATGCAGGTCCCAACCAAACTCTTCGGCTGCGGCGGCCATCTGCACGAAGCCTTGAGCGTAACTGCAGATTTTCGACGCATACAAGGCTTGGCGAATGTCTTCGACAAACGATTGGCGGTCGCCTTCGTACTTCCCGTCCGGGCCACTCAGGACTTTGGCCGCTCGCGCCCGAGCTTCCTTCTGAGCCGACAGACAGCGTGCGTAAACCGCCTCGGTGATCAGCGTGGTCGGAACGCCCAAATCCAACGCATGCTGGCTGGCCCATTTCCCGGTGCCTTTCTGACCGGCCGTATCGAGGATCAGGTCGACCAGATACTGACCCGTCTCGGGGTCTTTGACCGTGAAGATGTCCCGCGTGATCTCGATCAAATAACTTTCCAGCTCGCCTTGGTTCCATTCCGCAAAGACCTGATGCAACTCATCGTTCGATAGCCCCAAAGCGTTCTTCATCAGGAAATACGATTCGCAGATGAGCTGCATATCGCCGTATTCGATTCCGTTGTGGACCATCTTGACGTAATGTCCCGCGCCGGCCGGTCCGACCCATTCGCAGCACGGGATATCCTTGTTCGGTCCGACTTTGGCAGCGATCGCCTGGAAGATGGGCTTGACGTGCGGCCATGCATCCGGTGACCCGCCCGGCATGATGCTCGGTCCACGCAACGCCCCTTCTTCGCCTCCCGAAACACCGGTCCCGATGAAGAGCAGTCCGGCCTCTTCCACCTCTTTCGTCCGGCGATTCGTATCCGGGAAGTGCGTGTTCCCGCCGTCGATGATGATGTCTCCGGGACTCAAAAGCGGAATCAACTTCTGTATGAAATCATCCACCGCCGGTCCGGCTTTCACCATCAGCATCACTTTGCGCGGCGGCTTCAAGTTTTGCACCAGCTCTTCAAGCGTGTGATAGCCGGCAATCCGCTCCGGGGTCCCTTCCGCCACGACGTCCGCCGGCTTGTCGTTCAGGCTGGCGATAAAGTCGTCCGTCTTGCTTGTCGTGCGGTTGAACACGCCCACCGAAAACCCATGGTTCGCCATGTTGAGAACCAGGTTTTGACCCATCACGGCCAGTCCGATTAGTCCGATATCGTGCTGAGGCATTCGTTGTGTCCTTTCGTTGCTCAAAACAAAACAGAAGGTAGAAGGTAGAAGCCGGCCCGTTCTGAGTTCATCTCCATGGATTCTCTCGAGCACCGCAGCGCCGCCTAAGCCGAAGCAGCAGCCGACTGGTCACGACTTCCACGGAGGCTGTTCCGGCAGATACGTATCGAACTCTGCAATCAACCCTTCTTCGTAGGCGCCCGCATATTCTCCGTTCAAGAACTTATCGATCGCTTCGTCGAAGAATCGCTGCCAACTGGCATCTTCGTCTCCTGGGTTGATCGGGTAGAACAGAGCACCAACAGCGCGCGCGGCCTTCAAATCCCCCGGCGCATCACCGACCATCAGAACTTTGCTCTTTTCATAACCCTTGTCGGCACAGAATCCGAGCGATTCTCGCTTGCTGCCAACTTCCTGCCCGCAAATGGCCGAGACGTACTGATCGATTCGGTGCTCGGCCCACTCCTTCTGCAAAGCCTCGCCCGGCGTGGCCGAGCAGACGATCAAGTCGGCCACCGGCGCCAGCTTCTCGAGCGATTCCCGCACATAGGGGAACGGAGCGACTCCGTGGACCAGATCGGCGACCGTGCGGTTGACCGCCTCCGACCACTCCAACGCCCATTTCAAGTCAGCATCGCCGGTCCGTTCCACTTCGGCCTTTAGCGCCGGATTGCCGAGTTTCGTTTCCCGCTCAATCCAATCCCGCACCCCTTGCAACTGAGGAACCTCGACCCCGCGTTTCGCCACCACCGGGCGCTCACGCAGCAGATCGAGCGTGCGGATAAGAGCCGGAAAGCGGTTAATCCCTCGCCACTTGGAATACAGATTGACGAATTCGGCACACTCCCGAGCGTATTTCGATACCGCTTGCAAACGGTAATACTTGATCGTGTTAGGAATAAAGCACTCTTTGTGCTTCACTTCCATTGTGTCAAAAGCACATCCGTCGGAATCGATGCCGACTAGAAACTCGTGGTTCTTTTCGAATCGGTCCAGCGGATTGGTATCGGTCGAACTTTCTGGAATCGCGGTCTCTGACACAGGACTCCTCCACGGTTTTCAATGATCTCGAGGTTGATTTTGGACATAGCGGGCTCGGCGCGTTGTATCCGTCGCTGCTCCGAGTTTGGTGACAAACCACGCAGTGCGCCGGTCCTAAGACTTCCGATCCGCTTGCGGGACGTATTTCGGCAACTTCTGATCGGCGAAAATCGGACGAAGCCGAGCCAACCGCAGACGACCGTCGACCAGCGGGACGCTGACCCAGTCGTTCCCCACCAGCGGCTTGGCATAGGCCAGAAAATCATCTGTCACATCGATGCCATTTGGAGCGATCCAGCTTTCTGGAAACGCCCGCTCGCTGTTGGCTACCTCGGGAAGAGGAACTTTATCGTAGCGCACGGAGTAGGTGGGGCCTTCGTTCCGCAGGATCGTTGCCATGTAGCCGCTTTCGCCTTCGGCGGCCAGAAGGGCGGCTTTCCGGCCCACTTGGTAAGCCTCTTCCAAATCCACCGTCGATGCGTAGACGATGTTGTGCCGCTGATCCGTGCCCGGAACATTCGCCCGGGCCGCCCCCTTCACCGGTAGCCCCCGCTCGTTCAGCGCATTGATCACGATCTGAGCGACCGTGGTCTTACTGGCGCTGAACTGCGTATGGCCGAAAGCGTCTTTCGACTCGCCGATGTCGCCCAGTTTCAATCCCTCGCTGACGACCACGATGCAGCGGCCGTCGCGGCGGAGCTGATCGTTGACGTTGTCGCAGAGTTGGTCGATCGTGACCGGCCGCTCGGCCAAATAGATTTGCAGCGGCAGCTCCCGCTCGGGATCGGCCAACCGAGCGGCGGCGGGGATGAATCCGATACGCCGCCCCATGGCTTGCAGGACCAGCACAGGATCGGCGGGACAACTGCCGGCATTCTCCTCGTTGGCCAACTGGACCATGTGCGACCAATAGCGGGCCGTGCTGCCATAACCAGGCGTATGATCGATCAACTGGAACTGACTGTCGCCGACGTCGTTGTCGATCGTTTTGGGGACGCCGATGCCCACCACGTCCAGACCCCGCTCTTGAGCAAGCCGGGCGACTTTGTTCGCCGTGTCCATCGAGTCGTTCCCGCCGATGTAGCAAAAGTATCCAATGTTGTGGGCACGAAAGACGTCGATGATCCGCTCGAAGTCTTCCGTCTGGTGTTCCCGCAGCTTGTACCGACAGGTGCCGATGGATCCCGCCGCTGGCGTTGTCCGCAGCAAAGCGATCTCCTCAGGATCCTGCTCGCTCAAATTGAGCAGCTCCTCTTTCAACACGCCTTCGATTCCGTGCCAGCCGGCGTAGATCGTGCCGATATGAGAGAACTCGCGAGCCGTCTCGACGAGTCCACGCAGACTATTGTTGATCACCGGAGACGGTCCGCCCGATTGAGCCACAATCATGTTCTTCGTGTTGGCCATAGACACACCTCGATGCAAGTTTTCTGCTGGCCAGAAGACGATGGAGTCCGCGCTCGGTTGTCCGCCGTTGCCTCGCGCGCTTCGGTGGAAGCGGGCCCATCTTAGTCGAGACTGCGGCCGTGTCCAAGCGAAAGCCGTTGGGGGAAAAACCCGCACCGAAGCGGTCAGCGGGGGCGGAGCGTCACCGTCAGGTCGTCGATTTCCGCGCGAACCTTCAGCGGCTCGAATATCGCCCGAAAGAACTCATCGGCCGTCGCTTGATGCACATCGATGTCGACCCGCTGGTTTAAGTCGATTCCGGCCGCCGCAAAGGCCTTGGGATCGTACCGAAAGACGGCTCCGGTCGCCTCCAACTTCTTCATGATGGCAATCACTGGCACGTTCTGCACCCGGAGCGTGAAGAGCCGACGGCGCAGCGGAGGCGGACGGTCCGATGGGCCGGACGAGCTGGTCGGCTTGCTGCGCGCCGCCCGGGGACGCAAACGCTGATCCAACCATTCATGCGCCTCGATCTTCGCCAGGACGACGACCTGGCGACCGCTTTGGCGGAACTCAACGTTCGGCCACCGTTGTTTCAGCTCGTTCATCAGCGACTGCGCCCGCGGCGCCGGCACGGTGTACCGTTTTTCGATTGCGACAACGTCCGGAAGGGACACCAATTCGATGCGCCGCGCCTGCGGGCCCCAACGAAACGTCCGGTCAAACTGGACCAGCACCAGCGACAACGCCTCAAT
This sequence comes from Planctomycetota bacterium, assembly GCA_013151585.1. GTDB lineage: Bacteria > Planctomycetota > Planctomycetia > Planctomycetales > Planctomycetaceae > JAADHY01. Next base: position 2,738 of record JAADHY010000332.1, on the reverse strand, counting down.
CGCGTCCGCTTCCGGCAAAGCAGCCCTGGGCCATAAATCGTGCGGAATGCGCTCCAATCCTTCGATCCGCAGATCATAACGCTGAGCGATGTCGGTTAGGATTTGCCTCGGTTCCGCCAGATCGGACCAAGCGATGGTTTGCCGGCGGGACAGGTCGAACGTTCGCCGCTCTGGAATCTCGCCACGCCGTCCGAGAAGCTCGTCCGTTCGCAACCGAACCAGCGTGCGCAGGTCACTCGCCGCCCGTGGCGGCCCGAGGTACACGGTGTTGCCCACCACAGAGACGGCGGCGCCGCAACGGCGGGCAAGCTGCTCAAGGCCCTCGCGCAAACGGGCCTGTCGGATTTGCAACGTCAGCGGTCGATCGGGGTCGATGCGACGGTCACGCAAAAGGGCGATTTGGCGGTCCTGGCTCAATCGCGCCAAAACGTCCCGCAACGGAACATTGGACCAATCGGCCGAAAGGGGCTGATCGAGCTGGGTCCGGAAGTGGGCTCCCGTCAGCAGTGGAGCGGACGGCTTTTCCAACGACAGCGACAACGGCGGCTCAGCGAGAACCACAGGAGCAAGGCCGTACCAGTAACTCCACGAGGCCGCCAAGGCGATCGCTGCGAGCCGGACGGAGGCTTTTCCAGTGTCATGGCGTTCCAAGCTGCGCGGCACGGGCCATCCTCCTTGCCAGGGATCAAACCACGGGCAATTCCGCGTGATACTCTCCCGCGCCGTCTCGTGTTCGCTCGTCCGTTTTCATCTCGGCGCGGGGCTGTGATCTGGAGCCTGATTCTACCGCATGATACGATGGTTTTCAGCGGGCAGGCTGCCGAGAGATTTGGTTCATATCGCCGCGGGCCTTATCGCACGTCACCACGCCTTGGTTTTGGAGGCTAGCAGAGCCGAGCCGGCTGAGACAACCTTGGTCCGGCGGAAGCTCCGTCCCAGCCGTTGCGGCCCCGGCCGGACCGCAACGGCGATCGCGAAACTTTTCCCGCGAAGGGAAGCTCATGAAAAAAACGCACGCCGTCGGCATCGACCTGGGAACGACGTATTCGTGCATCGCCTACCTGAACGAACACGGCGAACCGGTCACGCTGCCCAATCAAGAGGGAGAATTGTCAACGCCGTCGGTGGTTCTCATCGAGGATGGGGAGATCGTCGTCGGCACTGAAGCCCTGCGCAACGCGATCGCCAACCCGGCCCACGTCGTTCAGAATTCCAAGCGGTACATGGGCTCGCCCCACCGCTGGACTATCGACGGCAGCGCGTATACACCGGTCGACATCGCCGCGTTGATCCTGCGCAAATTGCTGGATGGAGCCCAAGAACGGATCGGCCCGATCGAACAGGCTGTGATCACCGTTCCGGCTCAATTCAGCGATGTCCAACGCGAGGCAACGATCCGGGCCGGAATTCAGGCCGGGCTGAAGCACGTGACGATTATCAACGAGCCGGTGGCCGCAGCGCTCTGCTATGTGCTCGGCACCGAAGGGCTTTGGTTCACCGAGCTGGCCGATGATCAGCGCATACTGGTTTACGACCTCGGCGGCGGAACGTTCGATCTATCGCTGGTGCAGTACACGCGTAATGAAGTGAGCGTCCTGGCCAGCAGCGGCGATTTGCAGCTTGGCGGCATTGACTGGAACCGGGCCCTGCAACAGCACGTCTGCATGCTTTTCGCTCGGGAGTTCCAAACGGATCCGCGCGAGGATCCGAAGAGCTTGCAGTTCTTGGCGTTGGAAGTGGAGAACGCCAAGCGGAGCCTGTCGGTGCGCAGCCGCGCGGCTTTGACGTGTCAACATGCCGGCCATCGCAAGACGTATCAGATCGAGCAAGCGAACTTTGAAGAACTCACACATGAACTGGTCGAACGGACCATCGACATCACCCAGCGGCTCTTGAAAGACAACGGGATGGGTTGGGCCCACGTGGATGTGGTGTTGGCCACGGGCGGAGCGTCGCGGATGCCCATGATCCGCAAAGCGTTGAAGGCGGTCAGCGGAACAACGCTGAACACCTCGTTGTCGCCGGATCAGTCGATTGCTCACGGAGCTGCCTTCTATGCGGGCATGCTGCTGACCAACTCGGAATTCGCCAAATCGATCCTGCGCAAGGAAGTGAGGGAACGGCTGGCGAGAATCCGCCAGCGAAGCGTCAATGCTCGATCGTTGGGGATACTGGTGCGTGACAAACGCCACAACCGGCGCGTCCCCTTCTATCTGATTCCGGCGAACACGCCGCTGCCGGTCGCAGCGACTAAGACCTTCGGCACGGTTGTCCCCAACCAGAAGCGCGTGCATTTGCAGATCATTGAGAGCGGAACCGCCCCGGACCAACCTTACGTCAAACTGGGATCGTGTATCATCGACCACCTGACGCCCAACCTTCCCGAAGGCTCGAAGATTGACGTGACGATCCAGTACGACGACCAGGCTCGTGTCCACGTGTCGGCCCGCGATTTGACCGGCGGACGCCAGGCCACGGCGCAGATCGTGCGGGAAGAAAACCTGCTGGTCCTCCCTGTGGAAGCCTCGGAGGCTGCGCCGGTGCTGTCGCCCGGCTCGGCTCCCAAGTCGGCTGCTGCCAAGACCGCCGCGGCCGCTGAGACGAGCGCGCCCAAACGACAACCGGCCACGCCTGCCGGAAAAGCTTCGACAGCGTCCGGTCGTAAAAGGATCTCCCCGCGAGCGCGGCCGGCTGCGGAATCACCCCCATCGTCCACGCCAAAACCCGCAGCCACTCCC